>JANXXV010000409.1 GCA_025350445.1 Bryobacteraceae bacterium
ACGAAAATCACTATCCGCGACAACGGCTCCATCCGCGTCGAGGGAGACTTTACCATTTACGACATGAATGGCAACCCCTTCGACCTCGCCGGCCGGGGAACCATCGGCTTGTGCCGCTGCGGACAGTCGGAGAACAAACCATTCTGCGATGGCGCCCACGGTAAGACTGGCTTCCAATCGGCGTGCCCGGCGCGGGCTTTGCCGCCTCCCGTAGCCAAATCCTGACGCGCGCGTCATCGCGGATAGCATCTTTCTACGGCGATTCAGCGTTGCGTTTTCCTGCTTCTTAGTCTGGATTACAGGGACATCCTTAAGTCGTGACGGGAGAGAAGTTGTCTCCTTACGGAACCAGTTAGGGAAGACGAATCCCAAATCGGCTTACCGGAGCTACTTTTCCGGCCCGTGGTGGGTTCGTTTGCCCTAAGGAGAATCCCGAAATGATGCTGCTTGCCCGAACGATCCCAAAATTGCAGATTTTGGTCTTGACGCTGGCTGCGTTGACAGCACCTGCTTACGCCACGATCAGCTATACCGCATGTACAACCGGATGCGTGGATGCCAATGGCACGTACGCCATCTGGCAAACCGCTCCCGGCTCGGCCGGACTGACGTTCTCGATGTCCCCCAGCACTTTTGCAGCAGGCAATCTTGCAAGCGGCGTGTACACCGATGGCACGGGCACGGTGTTCACCGGCTATAACGGAGCGAGCATCGACACGCTTATGAGCGTGTCCGGAAGTTCACTGCTCGAAGGAGGCAATGGAACCGGCACTGGAATCGAAATTCTGCTCCCGGCGAACACCTACGCATTCGCCATGAATTTCACTATGTTCGGTTCCTCCTTTTCCACGTACTATGAGGCGGTGGGCAACCACAACGTGAACGGGACCAACTTTTCAACCAATGTAGTGGGCGCCGGATCAAGCCAGTTCTTTGCCATCACCAGCACTTCGCCACTGACCCAGTTGTTTATCGGTCCGAATAGCAGCGCCGGTCACCTGCAAATTAATAATTTTGAAATCGGACAGGTAGCGCCTACGCCGGAGATTTCAACCGTCGCCCTTATCGGCAGCGGACTGGTTCTCGTAGGACTGCTGCGCCGCAGCCGGATGCAGAAGCGGAGCAAAGTTCCGTCAGGCCAGAACCCGTTCGAATGCGGGATCGCGACCTAGGATCGATAACTCCTCGCGCATCAAGCACTCTTCGGAATCCGGCGGCAGCAGCGAGGAATAGCTTCGCGCTCCGCTGCGGACTTCGAGTGAGGACGCCTCCGTCCGGCGGATCGACATCTCCAGGTTGCCGCCGGTGAAGACTACCGAGTGCAGCCCCGCATCTCCCGCCACTGGCGCCAGCGTAATATCGATGCCGGGGAGGGCGCGCTCAATCCAGCGGGCGAAGTACAGAGAACGGGTTCCGGGCCGGGCGCCTCCATGTTCAAGTCGCACCGCCCCGCTGCGCGCGTCCACGAGCCATTCGGGGGGCGCAGCGTCCATCAGGTGGGCCACCGCTTCACGCCAACCCGTGAGCCGGGTCCACGCCAGGTCCGCCACTCGCCGGCCGCCCTTTTGCATGCGCCGCAGGAACTCGAATGCCGAAGCTGGATGGCGCACCGCCCGCGTGTTGAAGATAATTTTGTTCGCGAGCGGAAACAGCGGATCGAGGGACCGGTCCAAAAAAGCGCGCGGGCCGCGGCACCACAGCACTACCGGCAGATCGGGCGCGATCAACGGAACGAGCACCCGAGCCACTTCGTCGGTTTGCTCGGAATCTGCAGTGATCTCGATGCCTTCCGAGCAAATCTGCTGCTGCCCGCCGAAAGGCATCCAGCATTCAGCGAACACCTGTCCGCTCAACTCGCCGCCTTCGCTCGGAATCAGCACGATGGCGCGGCTGGGATGGCCGTGCATTAGTTGGCCAATGGTTTTCCTGGCGGATTCGGCGTCGGCCGCGTCATCCGGCTCGGCTACCACCATTAAAGTCATCGAGCACGCGCGCAACACGCCGCCTGCGCCGCCCTGGTCCTTGGCAAGTTGAGCCCACAGGCCGCGTAAATCCCGCAGGACCTTTTCAGGATCGATAGCCGCCGCGACCATTAACTATTCCTCCAAACGTGGGCTTGGCGCGCGAGCATTTCGTCTGCTGCTGCCGGTCCCCAGGTGCCCGGTTCGTAATTCGGAAATTCGAATTTGCGATTGGCCCAGTCCTCAAGGATTGGCGACACTACCCGCCAGCTTGCCTCTACCATGTCCTGCCGCGTATAGAGGGTCGCGTCGCCCGTCAGCGCGTCTTCGAGCAACGTCTCATAGGCGGTCGGCGACCGCTCGCCAAAACTGGAGCCGTAGTTGAAATCCATCGACACCGGCCGCAGGCGCATGCCGCTGCCGGGCTGCTTCGACAAAAACCGCAGAGAAATACCTTCCTCGGGTTGAATGCGCAGGATCAAAAGATTCGGCCGCATGGTGACGCCCCCCGCGTCAGGAGTAAACAACGCGTGGGGAGCCGTATTGTATTGGATAGCAATCTCCGTAGTGCGTTTCGGCAACCTCTTGCCGCTGCGAATATAGAACGGAATACCGGCCCAACGCCAGTTATCGATATAAAACGTCGCGGCGGCGTAGGTGGGAGCTTGCGTCGCGGGGTCGACTCCCGGCTCGTGGCGAAAGCCGCCGTATTGTCCCGCCACGGCGTAGAGCGGCACTTCCTCGGGACTCAGAATGCGAATCGAGCGCAGCAACTTGGCGCGCTCGTCGCGCACGGCATCCGGCTCATACTCCGCCGGGGGCTCCATCGCGATAGTAGCCATCACTTGCAACAGATGATTCTGGATCATGTCGCGCACTGCGCCGGCTTCCTGATAGTACGCGCCCCGACCCTCGACGCCGATCGATTCCGCGGCCGTGATCTGCACGTGATTTATGTAGCGCCGGTTCCACAAGGGCTCAAAGATCCCGTTGCCGAAGCGGAACGCCAGGATATTCTGCACCGTTTCCTTACCCAGATAGTGATCGATGCGATAGACGTCGGCTTCGTCGAATACGCGGTGGATGCGTTCGTTCAACTCGCGTGCGCTCTTTAGATCGTGGCCAAACGGTTTCTCAACCACAACGCGCTGCCAGCCTTCCGCAGTGCTGCGTCCCAAACCCACGGCCCCGAGCCGCTCTACCACTTCACCGTAGTAGCTGGGTTGCGTCGAAAGGTAATACAGAACGTTGGTGCGGCCGAGCGCCGTCAGTTTGTCCTTGATCGAGGAGTAGAGCGCCGGGTCGCTCAAATCGCCCGCGACGTAATAGAGACCCTTTGCGAAGCCATCCCACCGCTCTTCATCGAAGGGACTGTCTTCGAGAAACTGCTTCACCGAATCGTGCATCTTGGAGCGAAATTCGTCGTCGTTCAGCGGTGTGCGGGAGGTTCCTAGAATCGACACTGTCGCCGGGAGCCGCCTCTCATAGGCCAACCGGTAAAGTGCCGGAATCAGCTTGCGTTTGGTGAGATCGCCGTTTGCCCCAAAGATGACAATGGCGCATTCCGGGACCTGGCGTTCGAAGCGCAGTGGGTCGGCAAAGGGGTTGGAGTCGGCCACTCAGTTCAACTTAGCATGTTAGGATTGAACTTCACCCCTCCACGGTCTTTCGAAATCCAAAATCATGCCAACTGCAGACACCAAGAAAGTGCTCGCCGTGCTGGACGACCTGTTCTTCACCGTCAAAATCAACGAAGCGGCCAAGCGCGCCGGTCTGAGCGCCACCTTCGTAAAGAGCCAGCGGGACGCTCTCGATCAAGCCGCCGAGGGAC
>JANXXV010000410.1 GCA_025350445.1 Bryobacteraceae bacterium
TGACGAGCGGCGCGACGATGCCCGCCGCGCTGATGATGGCCACGGTGGCTGAACCCTGCGCGATGCGCATGGCAGCCGCGATCAGGTAGGCCACCACGAGCGGTGAAATGCTGGACGCCGCGAGCAGCTTGCCCGCGTAAAGGCCCACTCCGGAATCGACAATCACCTGCTTGAACGCGCCGCCGCCCGCTATGATCAGCAGCAACGCGGCCACCGGTCCAAGCGAATCGGTAGCCAGCTTCGTCACTTGCACCCGATTGAGTCCACGGCGTGTGCCCAGGAAATACATCGCCGCCATTGTGGCGATAAGAAGCGCGGTAAACGGATGCCCAATGAATTCGTAAGCGGACTTTCCGGGCGACTTCAGCATTCCGGCGATGGTTGCGGCGAAAATCAACACAACCGGAAGAATCAGCAAAACGATCACCGTCAAGACACCCGGCGGCGAGCCGTGAGCATCTCCGGCAACCGGCAACTCCGCGATCGCCGGCAGCGGCGGGGAGATTCGTTTCGCAATCCAGCCCCCGTACACAATACCGCCGGGAATCATCAGCGGAATGGCCAGCATAATTCCGTAGACGATGGTCCGCCCTACGTCCGCGCCCAACAACTGCGCGGCTACCGACGGCGCCGGATGCGGCGGCACCAGCGAATGCAGAATTGTCATTGCCGCCATCAGCGGCATGCCGAACAGCGGCAGCGAGCGCTTCGATTCCCGCGCCAGATTCCAAACCAGCGGAGCCAGAATAATAAACCCGACCTCGAAAAAGACAGACGGACCCACCAGGAAAGCAGCCGTCAAGACCGCCCACTGCGCGCGGTCGCGGCCGAACTTTTCCAGCAGCCAGTCCGCCAACACGCGCCCGCCGCCGGAGTGTTCCACAAAACGCCGATCATCGCGCCAAACCCGATCACGATGGCGATAAAGCTGAGCGCCTCGCCCACCCCGGACTGCATCGATTTGATCAGCTTCAACGGTTCCATCCGCGCGGCCAGAATTAGCGACAGAAGCACTCCAATCGCGGCCAGTGTAATGAGAATGAGATAAGTTCCGTTCGGCGCCGGACCGAGTAAACCCCGCCGATCCACTACACTGGAAAACAATGTCACAAACCACAGTGGGCCTCGTCGGATATGGTCTGGGTGGATCGGTCTTTCACGCGCCACTTATCAGCGCCATACCGGATCTCCGGCTGGCCGCGGTAGTCACCAGCCGCCGCGCGCTTGTAGCGCAGGATTTGCCCGGAGTTCGCGTAGCCGCAACCGTGGCGGAACTTCTCTCCGATCCAGCAATCGATCTGGTGGTAGTAGCCTCGCCTTCTCCAAACCACTTCGAGAACGCGCGAGCCGCACTACACGCGGGCAAGCACGTAGTGATCGACAAACCCTTCACCACTTCGGTGCAAGAGGCGAACGAGCTAATCGCACTGGCCGAATCGAAAGGCAGGTCCATCAGCGTCTTCCAAAATCGCCGTTGGGACAACGACTTCCTAACGTTGAGGAAGTGCATTGCCGAAGGGTTGCTAGGCAACGTCTATCACTACGAAGCGCACTTCGATCGTTTCCGCCCGCAACTCAAAGGCGGCTGGCGCGAAGAACCCATCAAAGGCGCGGGCCTGCTCTACGATCTGGGGTCCCACCTGATAGACCAGGCACTGCAATTATTCGGCATGCCCCGAGCCGTGTTCGCCGACGTTATCTCACAGCGCGACGCAGGGATGACTGGCGACTACTTTCACGTGATACTCGACTACGGGCCCCGCCGCGCCATCCTCCACGCAGCCAATCTGGTGCGCGAGCCGGGTCCGCACTTTCTCATTCACGGTGACTGCGGCAGTTTTCTCAAGTACGGAATGGACTCTCAGGAGGAGGCTCTGAAGGCGGGAGTTCGCCCCGGCCAGCCAAGCTATGGCGACGACACCCCCACGAGCTACGGCCAACTAACCGCTGTCGATGGCACCCGTCAAACCATCCCCACGCTCCGCGGCGCCTATCAGGAATATTACGCGGGAATCGCAGCCCACCTGCGGCACGGCACGCCGATTCCCGTGGACGCCGCCGATTCGCGCGACGGGCTAACCGTGATTGAAGCCGCCACTCGCAGCGCCTTCGAGCGGCGCACCGTCGCGATTGTTTAGTCCTTATGGGTGCAGATCCACCAGGTGTATCCAAACGGATACTGCAATCCTCCAGTGCGCCCGTAGGACTGATCCTGCAATGGAAAAAACAGCGTCGCGCCGGCAGCCTGTGCCCGAGCCGCGAACGCATCCGCATCATTCACGTATAAGAAGACCTGAACCGGCGATCCACCCAGGGCCTGAGCGCTGCGCATCCGCGGAAACTCGCCGAACTCATCGCAGATCATGATGGGGGAATCGCCGATCTTGATTTCGCCGTGCCGGACTCTACCATCGGCGTCCGCGTGCCGTCCCAGCTCCGTTGCGCCAAACGCCACCTTGTAAAACTCCATGGCGGCGTCCGCATTCCCGATCACCATGTACGGCGTTGCCGTGTGGAATCCTTCCCGATGCGCCATGCTCACGCCCCTCCATATAAAGCGGCCGCTCGTTTCTTCATTTCTTCAGGCGATACATCTTCTTTGTGCGTCGCCAGCCACCAATGGTGTCCGAATGGATCGGTGAACTTGCCGCCGCGGTCGCCATAGAACTGATCCTCCACCGGCCTCACCACTTTCGCGCCGGCCTCCACTGCATTCTTCGCCGCCGCGTCTACATCTTCCACGTAAAGATGGATTGTAACCGGCGAGCCGCCGATGGTTTCCGGGCTCAGCACGTTCATCTCCGGATACTCGTCGGAGAGCATCAGGACGGCGTCGCCGATTTTGATCTCGGCGTGTCCAATCTTTCCACTCGGGTCACCGATGCGAAATGATTCGGTGGCCCCGAATGCCCGCTGATAGAACTCGATTGCGCCTGAGGCATTCTTCACCGTCAGATGCGGTATAGCGCCGCGGTAGCCATCTGGAATGGGTTTCACCTTGCTGTTCATGTTTCCATTCTCACCGAATTAGAGAGGAGCCGTATTGTGAACAAATGCCGTCAGCCACCGGCGAAAAGCGACCACCATGCTCAGCTCTCGGGCCGGCAGTATCCTTTCCAGCCTCGTTGGCGCAGCGCGATCTTTGTAAGGCCAAAACG
>JANXXV010000440.1 GCA_025350445.1 Bryobacteraceae bacterium
CACGGTGTATTGGCCCGGCACCAGGTAGCGCACTTCGTATTTCCCGTCCTGAGCGGACTTTACTGTGCGCGACAAACCGGTCGCCGGACTGCTAATGGTGATGGTAACGCCGGCAATCACCGCGCCACCTGGGTCGGTGACCGTTCCCAGGATTCCCGTATCCAAGGTCTGGGCAGCCAAAGGCAGAACCCACAGCAGCATGAGAAAAGTTTCTAAACGTTTACGAGTGAAGTTGTTCTTCATGTCAAAGACTCCTGTTCGATTCAGTTCGGAACTACGCAGCTGGGCATCACCATGATGCCGCCGACAGGATGATACTACACCCCCCTCGTCCCCAGGAAAAGCGAAGGTTTGTTTTTCTGTTGCACCCGGACCGCCGTCATACCGTAATACGACAAGCGTCATGGCGGTGCGCGGACGGAAACTGAGCGCCGGGGACATCGGGCAGATTCACGGGCTCCGGACCGAACATCTTGGCGTGGGCAGAACCCGGCTCAGCGAAGAGCTTTGCCGCCGGCGGGACTGGCGCAACGCTCCTGGCCTCTTCTTCAAGGATATGACCGCCCGCACGTTGCCTCTGAATTTCGAACGGGCCGGGCCACATCCGGCGGCTGCCGCAGTGTCGCCGCAAGTCCACCAACGCGGTCCGCAGCCGCAACCCGCCCCTGGTCGCTCGTCCACCCGTACCCAGGCGTGTCTTGGCTTGATAGACCGCATACGCCAGACTCCCGAATGGAAGATTTATCACCGGCGGTAACCGGGATTGAACTCGGCTAAGGAATCACTTCCACGTCGGTCAGGAGCATTAACCCTTCCTTGACCAAAGGCCGAATCTCCGGGATAGCCTTGCGAAGCTTCGCTTCGTCGTCGACTACGATCACAGTCACCGGCCGGTCGTCCGAGACGCCGAAAAGCCGCTTCCGGTGAATCTTGTGATGGCTGCCGAAACCCATCACGCCCACCTGAACCGTGGCTCCGGAAATCTCAAATTTCACCAGCCGCCGCAGAATCGCCTCATACAGGGGCACGTCGTCCCACTGGTCGGACTCGTCCACAAAGATCATCAGCATCTTGGTTGGTGGCGTCATGGCTTCTCCGTGCTCCTTCCGGCAACTAAAGCATATAAACCCGGCAGCGCCAACAGAGTTAGCAGCAGCGTGGAAAGCAAACCGCCGACGACGACTGTGGCGAGAGGCCGCTGCACGTCAGACCCGATGCCGCTGGCACGGGCGGCCGGCACCATGCCGAGCAGCGCCACCATAATCATCATTAGCACCGGGCGCATCTGGGCAATGGACCCCTGCACCACGGCATCCGCCACGGTGATTCCCGGATTCCGCCGCCGCAGCCGGTTAATTTCCGCTACAACCAGCACCCCGCTCATCACCGCGACACCGAACAGGGAAATGAACCCCACTGCCGCCGACACGCTGAGATTGATCCCTCGCATATAAAGAAAAATGATGCCGCCCACCAGCGAGAATGGAACATTCATCATTACCAATCCCGCGTATACCGTGGAGCCGAACATGAAAAACAGCAGTACAAAAATAATGGCGATGGTGATCGGCAGTATCACTGTCAGCCGTTTTCGCGCGCGCTCCAGATTTTCAAACTGGCCGCCCCATTCTACGCGATAGCCGGGGGGCAATTTGATTGCCTCATCGAACTTGCGCTGCGCCTCGGCTACAAAGCTGCCTTGGTCGCGGCCGCGTATGTTGGTTCTGACCGTAATCTGGCGCCGGTTCTCCCGGCGGGCGATGATGCTGGCGCCGGTAACTACCTTGATCTCGGCCAACTGCGACAACGGAATGCGACCGCCATCGTGCGTGGGAATCAGGATCCTGCTGATCGCGGAAGGGTCGATGCGGGATTCCGGCGTGTAGCGCACCGTGATATCGAACCGGCGCTCGCCTTCGAACATGGTGCTCACGGCACGTCCGCCAATGGCGAGTTCGATCACGTCCTCCACATCCTTCACGTTGAGCCCATAACGCGCGACTTCCTGGCGATTGACCTGGATTCGCAGTTGGGCCTGATCTTCTTCCTGCTCAATAGCGCTGTCGGCCGCCCCCGGAACGCGTTTAATAATCTCCAGCGTCTGCGCCGCTTTCGAGCGCAGCAGTTGCAGATCGCCTCCACCGATGATCACCGCCAGATCCGCCGCCGAACCGGTGACCGCTTCGGTCACGTTATCGATGATGGGCTGGGTGAAACTGAACGACGCTCCGGGAACCTGGTTCCGCAACTTATTGGAAAACTCTTCCACCAGTTGCGCCTTGGACTTTCCGCCTTGCCACATGTCGTACGGATTCAGTGCGACGAACACTTCGTTACGGTTCGGACCATACGGGTCGGTTCCGGAATCGTTTCTGCCGCTCTGCGAAGCCACCAGTTTTACCTCCGGCGACTGCCGCAGAATCGCACGGATTTGCGTTGCAACCTGCGCCGATTTCTCCAGCGAAATGCCCGGCGGCAGGTTCGCTCTCACCCAGATGACGCCTTCATCGAGCTGCGGCAAAAACTCCGAGCCGAGAAGCGAGCCGACTGCGAACGCCCCGATCACCACGCAAGCCGATACGGCAACGACTAGCTTCGGATTGACGACCACACGCTTCAGAATCCGCGCGTACTTCGCTTCCAGCCAGTGAAGGACCGGGTTGTGCCATTCCTTGGAACCGTGACGGAACAGATACGTGGCCAGCGCGGGAATCAAAGTCAAAGCCAGCAACATCGATCCCAGCAGCGCGTAGCAAACCGTGAAGGCCATCGGCGTGAACAACCGGCGTTCCACCCTTTCCAGCGTGAATAGCGGAATATAGGCGGCAATGATGATCATCAGCGAGAAGAAGATAGGCCGCTCCACTTCCAGCGCCGCGTCCCGCACTGCGTCTACGACGTCTTCGCCAGTCTGATCGTTTTTCTGCCTCCCGAGCGTTTGGACAATATGCTCCACCATAATCAGCGTTGCATCGACAATGATTCCAAAGTCGAGCGCGCCCAGGCTAAGCAGATTCGCGGGGATGCCGGTGAAGTGCATACACACGAAGGCGAACAACAGCGAGAGCGGGATGGTGACTGCGGTCAACAACGCGGCTCGCACGCTGCCAAGGAACAAGATCAACACCGTCACTACGATGATCAAGCCCTCCATTAGCGTATGGGTCACGGTCCCCAGCGTGTTATCCACCAAGTCCGTGCGATCATAGATCGGCCGCAGCTTCACGCCGTTCGGAAGCCGGTTCGCATTCAGATCCTCGACCGCTTCTTTAATCCCTTTGAGTACCTCGGTCGGGTTTTCACCGCGGCGCATCAGCACGATGCCTTCAATCGCCTCGTTCTGGCCGTCCACGCCAAAGATTCCAGTCTGCGGGGCGGCGCCGATCGTCACCCGTCCCAAATCGCGGACAAGGACGGGAACGCCTTTCGTTGCCGAAATCACGATGTTTTCAATGTCGCTGATGGATTCAATCTGGCCTACACCGCGGATCACCATCGATTGCTGGTGGTTATCCAGAAGCGCTCCCCCGGCATTTTGGTTGTTGGCGTCAACCGCCTGCGCGATCACCGCGATGGAGAGGTTGTATTTATCCAACGAAAGCGGGTTGATCTCGATTTGATACTGCTTGATCAAACCTCCGAACGGAACAACGTCGGCAACGCCGTCCACTTGCCGGAAGCGCGGTTCGATCACCCAATCCTGCAACTCGCGCAACTGAATCGCGTTGGGTTTCGGCCCGGCATCGATCACGTACTTGTACAATTCGCCAATCGGCGTCGAAAGCGGTCCCAGCGTCGGGGTTACGTTATTAGGCAACTGCGCATCGCGCAGTTTCTCGAGAACCACCTGGCGGGCGAAGTAGTCGTCGGTGCCGTAAGAGAACGTCAGTTCCACCACGGAGAGTCCAAAGATAGTTCGCGACCGGCGCGCAATCACGTTGGGCACGCTGTTCAGGGCGCGTTCCAGCGGAACGGTGACCTGCTGCTCTACTTCCTCCGAGGCGCGCCCGGGGAATAGCGTGATCACCACCACCTGCGTGTCCGAGATGTCGGGATACGCCTCGATCTTGAGCTGGCCGAACGCCCAGATTCCCATCCCGATGAGGGTCAAGCCCATCAACAAGGTGATGAAGCGTTGTTTGAGTGCGAAGCGCAGTAATTTAGCGATCAAGTGGCGTGTCCCTTAGATCCCTTTGAGCAACATCACACCGTCTACCACCACTCGATCGCCGGCACGCAATCCATTGAGAATCGCCACGCCGTTCTTCACGCGCGGCCCTACGGTGACGGCGCGCAACACAAACACTCCCGGCGATTTTTCCAGGTAGACCACGTTTTGTCCGTCGCCTTGAATTACCGTGCCCGCCGGGACCACAGGCCGGGGTTCCATCGCTTCCACATGGCGGATCTTTCCAAACATTTCAGGGCGCAGCCGGCCGTGCGGGTTATCCATCTCCGCGCGCACTTTCACGGTGCGGGTCTGTGGATCCACCACGTCGGCTATCCGGGTCACGCGCCCCGTGAATATTTCATCCGGATAGGCGGCCAGTTCAATTTCCAGGCGCTCATTGGCGTGAATCAGCCGGATGGAACTTTCCGGAACGTCGGAGGCCACCCACACGGTGCTGAGGTCGGCAATGGTCATCACCGGTGCGTTCGTATCGTTGCGGAATTCGCCGGGCGCCGCGGTCATTTCCAGAATCTTTCCGGAAATGGGCGCGCGTACCACAAGTTTCTGGCCGAACTGCCCCGGTTGCAGTCCGAATATTTCCAGTTTCCGGCCTGCTTGCTTCTTTACCGCCTCTGCCTGTTCCAGCGTCGCCTTGCCCTGCGTGATGTTGTTCTCGCCGTTCAGTACTTCTTTCTGCGCAATCGCGTTGTGTTCGAACAAATCGCGCGCGCGGTCCAAATCCGCCTGAGCTTTCAATAGGGTTGCCTTCGCCTGGTTCACACCGGCCCCCGATTGCAGATAGGCGGACATGGCGGCATCCACGTCGGCACTCTCAATCGTGAGAAGAGGCGCCCCCTGCTGCACGAAATCTCCCAGTTTTTGCAGCACACTAGTGATCCGGCCCGCCACCGGCAGCGAAACATGCGCTACCCGGTTCGGATTGACTTCGATCTTACCCGGCGCTATCACCTCGTCGGTCGGCACACTCTGGGTCTTCACGGTCTCGACGCGAATCTGTTTCAACTTCGGCGAGTCGGCTGGAATCACGATTTCGCCGGTATGTGCCGGTGAGCCGGGGGAAGGCGCTGCCGTCTCAACCACGGTTTCTTTGTGGCCGCAAGCTGTCAGGAGTACACAAAACGCAATCAAGCTGCTGCGTGCGAACTTCACGGATTTACCGCCTTTCCGGAGATGGAATCGATTTGGTAGAGGCTGCGGGCATAGTCCGCGCGCGCCTCGTTATAACTCTGAATGGTGTCGTTATAGGCGCGCTGCGCGTCCAGAAACTCGATTAACGACGCCTCCCCGCGGCGGTACGAATATTCCATGGTGTTGCGGACCTCGCGGGCCTGTTGCAACATCTCTTTCTCCAAGCTTTCCACCATGTTTCGCGACGTGGAATATTGTTCGTAGGATACTTCCACTTCGGCGGCGATGGAGGCTCGCAATGCGTTGATTCGCGCTTCCAGTTGCCGGTGCTCCAGGCGCGCCCTTTCAATTTCACCCTGGTTGCGGTTGGAGATCGGAATCGGCACGCTGAAATAGAAGCCCATCGAGTTTCCAGTGCCGACCGGGATCACCTGGTGGTGGTAGACCGCGCTAACGGTGTAGTCCACTTTGCCTTGCGCGATCTGCAAACGAAGGTCGGCGGCCGACCGGGCCTGATCCTGTTGAATCGCTTTCAGGTCGGGGCGAAGTTTCTGCGCCAGCTCCCGCAATGGATGAATGTCGATCAGTTGCGGATCCTTCCGCATCTCCCCTTCGACGTTGAATCCGTGTACGAATTCTCTACGGCCCATCACCACTTGCAGTTTGTGACGCGTGGAGTGCAACCGGAACTCGGCTTGGCGGGCGGCATTTTGGAATTGGAGAGCGGCCAGTCGCGACCGCACCAACTCCACTTGTGCCAGATCGCCGGCGCGAACGCGGTTCGTATTCACCTCGACGATTGCATTCAGCGCTTTGAGGTTCTCCTGCGCCAATGCCAGCGTCTCCTTGGCCACCAGCACGTCGATGAAGGCGTTCTCCACATCCAAAATCACCCCGCGCAGCGTGTTCCGAACGCCCAGTTCCGCGACTGATTTCGCCAGCTCCGCTACCGCAATCCGGCTCTCACGCTTCTTGCCCCGCTCGAGCACAAAATCGGCACGGACGGCCACTTCGTTAGGCCCCCCGTTTGTTTCGGGCAAAAAGCGATGCCCCAGGATGTCGAGATAGTCGCCATCGACGGTCAGGACCGGATTCGGACGCAACCGCGCCGTTATCAAACGAGCCTCAGCCAGAGGGATATTCAGTTTCTCGGCAACCAGGCCAAGGTTCTTATCAATGGCTTCGCGGATTGCCTGATCCATAGTGATAGGTACGGGGGCGGCAGGAGTCTGGGCGAAGATACCGCCGGCGGCAATCACGGTGAGCAATTGGAATCGTAGAGTTGGCGTAATCATGCGTTAATTTTGGTATAGCAGACTCGCCGTTGCAACAACATGAGTTGCCAGAAACCAGCATACTGGTATCCAGGCGGAACTTCGATCGCCGGGAGGGGATTCAGGCAGGTACAAAGTTGAGGGGGAGAGTGCTGCGACGAAAAACGCCCCGCGGCGCCCCCTCGGGCTTCCGTCAGGCGTTTTGGGAAACGTTTTAGGCTCTCTTACTTAACCGGTACGGCGTGCGACGCCACTAGCGCGGCCTTCGTCTTCTTGTCCTTCTTGTCTTTCTTGTGCTTTTTGGCCATCTTGACGCCTGGGGAGGCGGGGTCGGTCTGCGGCGCGTCGGCAGCAAACATCATCGGGACGGCAATCGCGGTTGCCAGAAGAGTCATTGCGATCTGTTTCATTTATTGCTCCTTCGGAGGTTTTCTCTTTCCGCTTTCTACATTTCCATCATGCTGCGTTCCGGTGGGAACTTCGATAGCCTGGAAAGGCTATCGAATGATACCAATTCGCGGGGGCTCGGTTACCCGTCAGATAAGATAACACCGAAGAGCGCAAAAGCAAAATCGCCTGACGCTGCCCTTTTCGGACTGCCGTCAGGCGGTTTGTGAACCGGGTATAGCCCGATTACTTGACCGGCGCCACGTGCGCCGGGGCAACTGAGGCCGTGGTCTTCTTCATCTTCTTGTGCTTTTTGGCCGTTTTGGTGGCCGGGGCGGTGGGGTCCGTCTTCGGCGCATCGGCGGCGAACATCATCGGGACGGCAACAGCAGTTGCCAGAAGAGTCATTGCGATCTTTTTCATTTTATTGCTCCTTCGGAGGTTTTTTCTCTCCGCTTTCTACACTTCCATCATGCGGTTTAACCTAAAGAACTTCGATAGCCTTGAAGGGCTATGGGAAGGAACCAGTTCACGGGGGATTGGGGGGGCGAATTGTTAATGAACTGACTGCGAGCCGGAAAAAGCAAATCGCCTGACCGCACTCTTTCGAGCTGCCGTCAGGCGATTGGCGAAATGGGAACAGGGCGGCTATTTGGCGGTTAAGGCGTTCGGGGTGACCAGGGCGGCCTTAGGCTTTTTTGACTTCCTCTGTTTCTTGGCCATAGTCGTCGCCGGAGAGGCGGGGCCGGTTTGCGGCGCATCGGCGGCAAACATCAACGGGGCTGCAACCGCAGCTGCCAGAAGAGTAATTGCGAACTTTTTCATCTTATTGCTCCTTCGGAGGTTCTCGCTCTCCGTTTTCCTGCAGCTCAATTATGCGGGTTTCCGGTGGGAAGTTCGATAGCCCTGAAGGACTACGGAAAAATCCTAGTGTGCCGTCCCCGTTAATTCTTTACAACATGCTACTGGGCGCAAGGTGGGGCAGACACCTTGTCTGCGCGCGCCCCCCGGTCGCGCTCTTGCTCCCGTCGTCAACCCTTACGGGGGACAGGACACTAGTTGCGCGGCCCGGAAATAGCTGGACAGGCCAACCTATTCCCGTTGATCGGGGTTAATCGCAGGCCAACAGCATCAACCGCCGATTCACTCAGAGTGCGCGGATTATAGCGTGAACCGCGGGATTCGATCTGTCTAGTGAATTCGTGGACGCTACACTCGTTGGGGGCTGGGCTTCGGGATGTTGATGAAGGGCAGCGGGGAACGGCTCACTCGAACCGCAAAAAGCAAATCGCCTGACGACCCCTTTTCGGAATGCCGTCAGGCGAGCGCTGAACCGGGTACGGCCCGATTACTTAACAGACACGGCTTTCGCCGTGACGATGGAGGTCGTAGTCTTTTTGGCCTTCTTGTGCTTTTTGCCCGTCTTGGTGGTGGCCGGAGCGGTGGGTCTGTCTTCGGCGCATCGGCGGCAAACATCATCGGGACGGCAACCGCGGCTGCCAGAAAAGTCATTGCAGTCTTTCGCATTTTATTTCTCCTCCGGAGGCTTTTGCTTTCCGCTTTCTACACTTCCATCATGCGGTTGAACCGAAAAAGCTTCGATAGCCCTGAACGTCTATGGGAGGGTGCGGGTTCGAGGGGGGCGGCGTCTGAATCTTATTGCGGCAGGGCGGGGGATTCCGGTGAGGCTGAACGCCGCTTCCGGAAGATAGACAGTGCTGTGATTCCATCGGGGAGGACATTCGCGCCGCCGCCAACCGTACTCCGCTTGACTACTGAATCGTCACCGCGAAGCCCGCGGACGCCGCGCCGCACGCGTTTCTTACCGATACCATCCACTGTCCGGCGGCTATTCGGCTCGCGAGAGTGGCGTTGATCTGGTTCGCCGAGAGATCCCAAAAATAGGAACCAGAGTTGGCGTCGAGCGTGATCGAGTCCGCCGCTCCCGAATGGGTCAAGCGGATCGAATTGCCTCCGCCAGTGAAAAAACCAGTGCCCCAGACGATAATCGTTCCCGCCGCGGAGAGGCGCTCACCGTAGGTTTCATTGGTGACGGCGGCGACGACCGGCGCCGCCGTCGAATTGCATGGCGGGGCGCCTTGAAGCCCGCCGAGTGTTCCCATCAGCTGCCCAATACTGGCGATGGGGTAGGAAGCGTTTCGCGTCTGGATGGCGGCGCCGAAGCTGCTGAACTGGGTGAAATCCGAACTGGACGCATATGCGGAGCTGATGACTCCCCGGAGACCCGTCCCTACGTAGGAAAGGAGGGCCATCCACTCCTTGAGTTCCTGAACGCTCGCGCTTGCCGGGGCCGCGTTAATGCGGTTGGCCAGGAGGCCGGCCAGATCGGCGCCGGAGAGCGTGGCGGGCCCGGTAGCAGACTTGTACGCCGTGATGGTGGTGCCGAATTGGGTCTGGACGGAGCCTAGAACCAGGACGGCGAACAGGTCCGCTGCCACGCGCACGCGGGCCGTGCCGGACAGGTCCGTGGCAGCGCCCGTGTTGGTGCCGTCGCTGGGGGCGAATCCGGCTAGCGTGTCGATGGCGGCGATTGCCTTAGACACCACCAGGGAACTCAGTGAGTTCGTTCCGGACGTGGCATCCGCGGCGCCGGCAGCGGCTACCTGCCCCAGGGTGCCCAGGTTGGCGGCGATCTGTGAGTTGGACGGATTGGCGTCGTTCAACTTGACCATGGCGCCGGCGAAGGGGTTATCGCTTCCATAAGCCGCCAGCAGGGCCGCGCCGTTGTCCGTCGCCAGGTTGGACAGTGCCCCCAGGGCTCGGAGGGCGGCAGTGGATCCGGCCGCGGCCTTCTGGCTGGTCACCTGCAGCACGGCGGCTGCGGTCGAGTATTTGAAATACAAATACAATTCCGTAGTCTTGAGTCCGTTTCGAAGGCCTGAAAGGTTCAAGTAGTAGTCAGAGGGAGCAAGGTTTGTCTGCGCCACCAACTGAAGGGCGCACAGCTTCTTCGCGTCCGCGAGGTCCAGATAAGCCGAAATCAAGGGATAGCCCACAGGCAGGGTCTGGCTGGTATCCGGGGAGATGCCCAACGGCAGCACATT
>JANXXV010000457.1 GCA_025350445.1 Bryobacteraceae bacterium
CGTAAACAAAGTGACCGACCCGCAGGGGCCGATCAACCCGATCACGCCTATTTCTTCGGCTTGCACCGGTTGCCACGTTTCCCTTCCGGCGGTGTCGCACACCTTGGCGAATACTACAACCATTGGGGAGAGTTGCGAGACATGCCACGGCAAGGGCGCAGACTTCTCAGTGGCTAAGAAGCATGCGCAGTATTGAGGGTCCTATGAGGGCGCCTCTGCTCCTGGTGGCCTTCTCGCTGGCGCGCCTGGCATCGGGCCAGGATGCGCCGGCGGTGGCAGTGACAGTGGCGGCCCCCTCGGCGAATACGCCCGCAACCTATGTGGGCGCTGAAGTTTGCCAGACGTGCCATGAGGACATCTTCAATTCAATCTTGAAGAGTCCTCATCAAGCTGTGAATAGCGATAAGAAGCACGGTTGGGATGGGAAGACGTGCGAATCATGCCACGGTCCCGGAAGTAAGCACGCCGAAACGGCATCGGCGGAAGAGATCAAGAACCCGGCCAAACTGGCGCCGGCGGCGGCCGACCGTACCTGCATGCAGTGCCATCTGAATCAAGCAACGCACTCTGGAAAAATTCAGAGTAGCCACGCAAAGAGCCAGGTCTCCTGCACCGCCTGCCATCAGATCCACGCCAAGGGCCCGCTCGGTTTGGTAGCAAGAAAGCTGGCTGATATTAATGAGCAGTGCGCGTCTTGCCATGTCAGCGCATGGGCACAGTTCCAACGTCCTTATAGGCACCGGGTGCCCGAAGGTGCGATGTCGTGCGTGGATTGCCACAACCCGCACGGCAGTTTCCGTCCTTCCATGACGCAGGCGTTCGCCGCGAACGAGCCAGGCTGCTTCCGCTGCCATACCGATCTACGCGGCCCGTTCACTTTTGAACACGCCGCGGTTCGTTTTGAAACGTGCAGTCGCTGCCATGAACCGCACGGATCGTCCAACCCGCGCATGCTGGTGCGGCAGGAAGTTCGGTTCGTCTGCCTGGAGTGTCATGCGAATTCGCCGTCGCAAACAACATCCACAGCCGCGCGTGCAGTCATGGGAGTAGTGCCTCCGGCATTTCACGACCTTCGCTCACCGCGTTACCGGAACTGCACAACTTGCCACCAAAAAATCCACGGCAGTCACGTGGACAGGAATCTCCTGCGATGAAGATCATTCTGCTCATCGTGCTTTTTCTATCGCCGCTGCCCGCTGAAGAACCGGCGGCGGAAAAGCCCGCGGCGGCGCCTGAGTCGATGGTGACTGGATCGGTGGACATGGGCTACCGTTGGGTTTCCGAACCGGCAGGCAGTTTCAACACCTATCGAAGCATCGTCAATCTGGGTTCGGGGCTGAAGCTGCTGGGCGCGGAGTTTACGATTGTCGACCCGAAGAAGCGTCTGTTCGACCGCATAGAAACCCGCGCTTACAGTTGGGGAGACGATCCATACACCACCGTGCATGTGAATGCACGGAAGCAGCGGATATACGACTTCAATGCCGACTACCGGAACATTGCTTACTTCAACGCCATGCCGTCGTTTGCCAACCCCCTGCTCTCGCGCGGAAGTTTGTTGAACGAACGCTCCTTCGATACGCACCGCCGCTTCAGCAGTTTCGATCTGGATATCTTTCCGTCAAGCTCGGTTGTTCCGTACTTCTCCTACGGCAGAAGTTCCGGCTTCGGCGGAGGTGTCACCACTTTCGTTACGGATGCAAACGAGTATGCGGTTCCCAACCGGATCAGGGACTCGATGGAAGACTTCCGCGGAGGTGTTCGTTTTGAATTCCGGCGCATCCACTTCAATCTGGAAGAGGGCGGCACCCGATTCAAAGACGATCAGCAATTGTATAGTTCCGGAACCGTCAACACCGGCAATCGCGACACCCAATTTTTGGGCCAGACGCTGCTTCTGACGAACCTGCTGCAATCTTACGGAATCAGGGGCACCAGCATTTACAGCAAAGCCGGCATCACCGCGAATCCCGTTTCCTGGATGGACGTCTCCGGCCAGCTGCTCTTCAGTCAGCCTCGGACGGACGTCAATTATCAGCAGTCGAATACCGGCAATTTTGTAGATCTGCGTAACCTGCTTTTCTACACGAGTCAGCAGTACCTGCTTTCGGCCACCGCAAAGCTGCCCCGGACTTCCGGCAATATCGGAGTCGAGATCAGACCCTTCCGGCGGGTCCGCATCTTGGAATCGTGGCTGACGGACCGGCTGCATACGGCGTCGTCTACGGCGCTGCCATCGCAGGCGGCGCGGCTGGTGACGAATTATTCGCAGCAGGAAGTGGATGTGCTGGTGGACGTAACGGCAAAGCTCACCCTGCGCGGCGGCTACCGCTATGTCTGGGGCGATGCAAGCAGCATTGTGTTGCCGTTGACGGGGCTGAATGCGCTCGACTCGGGAAAGCTCCAGCGTCACGTCGGAATCGCCGGATTCTCTTTCCGGCCGGGTTCGAAGCTTTCCGTCAGCGGAGAATTCGAAGGTGCTTCGAGCGGCCAATCCTACTTCCGCACCAGTCTCCACGATTACCGGCGAATGCACGCGCGCGGCCAGTACCAAGTGCTCTCAACGCTGCTGCTGGCAGCTGACTTCAGCCTGCTGTCCAATCAGAACCCGGCGGCCGGAGCGCAATACGATTACCTTGCCCGCCAGAACTCAGTGTCGCTGCATTGGACACCGAAGGCGGCGAAGTTCACGATCGACGGTGACTACACCCGTTCCACTATGAGGTCCGACATTTTTTACCTGATTCCGCAGACACTAACGCCCGAGCGTTCGTTTTATCGGGACAACGCTCACCTGGCGACGGCTCTTCTCAATATTCCGCTTCCGCCATACCGCGGAATGACGGCGAAACTCTCCGCGGGCGGATCATTCGTCGTCTCAGCCGGAAGCAGACCGACCAATTATTTTCAACCGCTGATGGGGCTATCCGTGCCTGTCACCAGGCAAGTGATGTGGGTCTCTCAGTGGCGCTATTACGGGTATAGTGAATCATTCTATGCCTATGAGGGATTTCGCACTCAAATGCTCACGACAGGGTTGAAGTTTTCGAGGTAGCAATCGCCATGAACATTATCCGACTCGTTGCCTTCTCCGCCCTGATCGCTCCCGCGGCACTGGTAACCGGCACTGAACCCGCGGATTCTCAACGCGGCGAGCGGCTCTTTGAAACGCAGTCTTGCATACAGTGTCACCGCATCCAGGGGAAAGGCGGCACGGCGGGCCCGGATTTAGGCAAGCGAATCGACCGCGGCTTCACGCCATCGTTGCTTGCGTCCACGATTTGGAATCATGCGCCAGTGATGTGGACAGCCATTCGGGAGAAAGCCGTCCGTCCGCCCGATATCGACGAGCAGGGTGCGGCAGATCTATTCGCCTATTTCTATTCGGTGCGCTTCTTTGAAAACCCGGGCGACGCCGGACGGGGAAAACAGTTGTTCACCGCCAAGCACTGCACGCAGTGTCATGGAATAACCGGTTCGAACGCCAGCGGAGCACCGCCGGTCATCGGTTGGAAGTCGCTTGGAGATCCCGTGGCACTGGCGGATGCAATGTGGACCCATGGCGGAAAGATGCGCGAGGCATACGCACAGCGCAAGCTCGCGTGGCCGGAACTGACCGGGCAGAATCTGACGGATATCCTGGTCTACCTGCGCAACCAGCCGGAAACCCGTGGGCTGCCGTCGCGTTTTGACACTGCGTCCATGATGGACGGCAAGGAACTGTTCGCTGCCAAGGGGTGCGTCTCTTGCCACGCGGGCTCCATGGATCTGAATACCCTGTTGAGAGGAAAGACGCTCACAGGCATCGCCGCTACCATGTGGAGCCACGCTCCGGAAATGGCGAAGGCTCCCATCCATCTGGAAGCCGGGGAAATGCGTGCTATCGTCGTGTACCTGTGGAACCGGCAACTAATGAATACCAACGGAAATGCCGCCCGCGGCAAGAAGGTTTTCGAGGTAAAGAATTGCGCCGCCTGCCACAACGACCCATCGTCCGGCGCCCCATCGCTGGCAGCGAAGAAGGGCTCGGTGAGCGCTGTTTCGATGGTGTCCATCCTTTGGCGCCACGGCCCTGCGATGCTGGAACAAATGCAATCGAAGGGAATGCGATGGCCGAAGTTCGCGGGACAGGAAATGCCGGATCTCATCGCGTATCTGAACGCGGGCACGGAAAAATAGGCGGCGATGAATCCAAAGTCGGCACGCCCTGTTCTTGCACTATTGACAAGCCACTGGATCAGTCTTTTGGGCGCCGCGCTAGTGACCACGGCTGTCTTCTCATGGCTGTTCGTGCTGCCGTCTCATCTTCATGGCAAGACGAGCAATCCTTACATCGGATTGCTCATCTTCATCTACATCCCGGTGGTTTTCTTCGCCGGGCTGGCAATGATGCCGTTGGGCTTCTTTCTGGCGAAGAAACAGCTGGCGGCCGGGCTAAGAACAACCCCGGATTGCAAGACCACCACGCGGCGTTTAGCCATCTTTTTTGGAGTTACTACGTTCCTCAATCTGCTGATCGGCACCCAGGTGACCTACCGCGCGGTGGCCCATATGGAAACGGTTCAGTTTTGCGGGCAGACGTGCCATGTAATGAAACCGGAGTTCACCGCGCATGAGAACGCGCCGCACTCGCGGGTGACTTGCACCGAATGCCACGTTGCGCCGGGAGCATCGGGCTGGTTAGCCAGCAAGATGGCGGGAACAAGACAGCTGATGGGCGTGGTGTTCAACAACTTCAACCGCCCGATCGAGTCTGCAATGGAGAACAATCGCCTTGTGCCCGCCTCGCAAACCTGCGAAGAATGTCACTGGCCCGAGAGGACAACTCCAGTAAAGGTTCGCGTGATCTCAAGCTTCAAGGACGACGAGAAGAACACCGCTTCCCAAACCGTGCTTAGCATGATGGTAGGCGGAGGCAAATTCGGCGGAATTCACGGCTCCCATATCGGGCCGGGAATCGAGATCCGTTATGCGGCGTCCGATGCGAAGCGGCAGACCATTCCGTGGGTCGAATACCGCAATAGTGCAATTGGTAAGACCGTAGCCTATTCTGCCGCGGATACAAAGCCCGAATCAATCAAAGGGCTTCCCACATTCACCATGCAGTGCGTCGATTGCCATAACCGCCCCACCCACGCGTTCGAGCTTCCGGAAAGGGCGGTGGATGCGGCGATGGCGGCTGGCGTAATTCCGGCGACTCTCCCGTTCGTCAAGAAGAAGAGCATTGAGGTGCTGCGAACGGAATATACAAGCACAGAGGAGGCCACGGCCAAAATTCCGGCCGCTGTCGAAGCATACTACAGGCAGACCTATGCGGACATTTATGCCAAGCGCACCTCCGATGTCACTCGCGCCGCCAAGGCGCTGGCCGAAATCTATAACCGCAACGTATTCCCGGATCTGAAAGTAACCTGGGGCACGTATCCGAACAATCTCGGTCATACCGATTACCCCGGATGCTTCCGCTGCCACGACCAGGCACACACGGCTCCTGGAGGCGCGGCCATCACCCAGGACTGCAGCGTCTGCCATCAGGCCGTAGCCGTGGAAGAAGCCGCACCCGAAGTATTGAAGACTCTCGGCATCGCCGAGCACCTGACTCAACTACAATAAGGAGCTAACCAATCATGAACAAGACCCTAACTGCCGCTTTATTCTGCACTGCCTTCGCAATGCACGCCCTCGCCGC
>JANXXV010000466.1 GCA_025350445.1 Bryobacteraceae bacterium
GGTGAAGGGCGCGCCTCGCATTATATTTCGCTGACGCGGCTGGCTGCTCACGGGACGATTGAAGTGGAGGGGAAGGCTTTTGCGGTGGAGGGGCTGGCGTGGATGGATCACGAATTCTTTACGCATCAGCTCGACGCGAACCAGAGCGGGTGGGATTGGTTTAGTTTGCAATTCGACGATGGTTCGGAGTTGATGCTTTTCCGGCTGCGGCGGAAGGATGGTTCGGCGGATGCTTATTCGGCGGGAACTTATGTGGATGCACTGGGACATGCGCGGCATTTAGCGGCGAGTGATTTTGTCTTGCTACCCGGGAAGACTTGGAGTAGTGCGGAGACTGGGGGGCGTTATCCGATTGCCTGGAATGTGCGCGTGCCTTCGTTGGGGTTGGATGCGGCGGTGTCGACGAGGCTCGATAAGCAGGAATTGACGGGGAAGACGCTGGCGTATTGGGAAGGCGCGGTGGCCGTGGCGGGTACGAAGGCTGGGCGGGCGGTAAAAGGGGATGGGTATCTGGAGATGACCGGGTATGCGGGGCCGGTGCGGATGGGGGAATAGGTGACGATGTAAGAGAGATTGTGTAAACGAATTCTCAGCCCCTCCCCTAGTCAAGCCCCCAGCAAGGATGAGAAAAGATATACTTCGACGAGGTCTCATCGTGAACAATGAAAGTGAAAGCGATCCATTCAGACACCTTGCTGTCCATCCGAAATTCAGGCTGATCGCGAAGCACGCAAAATTCGGATTAACCACCACTTGCACTGGCATCGTCGTGCTTATAGCGTTATGCGTGTTGCACCGGTACTATACTGAATCACTCGCTTCTTACACTTGGGAAATTCTGATATCTGTTCCCGTCACGCTCTTGTGCACCGGAGTTTGTTCAACATTCTATGAACTGTACATCCGGACGACCTTCAACGCTTCAATGCAGGCCGTCAACATGGCATGGGATACAGGCGTCACTGTTCTCCCGACGCACCAGCACGCTCCTGATAGGCGCGAGAGTTTGGCAAGAGCTCACAAACGCGTGCGAATTATGACAACCACTTTCAGTCGCTACTTTCTCGCAACTTCGGACTTACTTGAGGAAAAGGCATCGCAGGGAGTTCGGTTCCAGCTCATCATTTATGATCCTGAGTCGGAAGCAATAGCCGAAAAGGCCAGAGAGGAGAAACGCGACGTTGAAACGTTCCAGGGCGAAGTTAAAAGCACGTGTATGCGCTATCTGGGTCCTTGGGTGTTGAAGTATGGCGATAAGGTTCAGGTTCGCTTTTGTGATTTCAATACACCGTACGGCATCACTGTAATTGATGAGGCCCGCATTGTGTTGTCTCTGAATATTTATGGCCTCGCTCGCGACAAGAATGAGACGCCGTGCTTGGCAATTGAAAACAGATACGATCCTCATAGCGTTTTTCAACTTTATGAACGGTCGTTTGACGCGATTTGGAAAACTCTTGAAGGCCGTGAGATCCCGATTTCTGTCAGGCGGCACTTTGAGCGACATGAACCGGTTGGGGCCAAAACGGCTTTTAGCGATTAGCCAGCCAAACAGTGAGCAAGGGCAGTGCGATTGCCACCGCGAACACATCATCGGCGGCTCACGAAGTCTTGATTGCGTCTTACTATAGAAACTACCAAGAATACAGAGTAGCCTTCTGTTCACGGAAGCAGTAAAAGCTCCTTCATCTTCTGAATCAAGTTCACTACAATCCGGATTTGGGCGGACTTCGCTCCTGCAGCGGTTTCCGGTCAGGTTGCCAAAAGCCGGCACACACCTGGAATTCGCACGTCCAACGTGCCAAGAAGGTCTGCCCTTGGCGTTCAGGAGTAGGTAGAGAGCCAGGCCGGAGGTCGCCCGTAATGAGCGTGAGAGCAGGCAACCGCCCAGTAGAGAAATAGCCGACGGTCTGAATATTCCGGATGGGTACGTTAGAAATACGGGATTGATGGAATGCAGAGCTTGGCGGCCTGGACTGCTATAATGAAGGTCTAGATAAAATAAAAGTTCCGCCCCGATTGCCGTCCTGGCGATCGAATCTCTTAGAAGGTCTATAAGTGTCCGATCAGCTTACTCTTAGATTCGGTTTCTCATTCGAAGATTTGTACAGACGTGAAGGGCTTGTTCGCCTGGATGCTGCGTTCTTGGAGCAGTTGCAGGCTACGAATGGCGATTTGCACGCCCGCTTGACGGAGGCGCGGTTGAATCCCGCGGCGCTCGCCGCTAAGAAGCAATCGGATTTGATCATTGAAGTAGCGCCTCATGTGGAAGATTTCGTGGGCGAACTGTTCGGCATTGAATCCGCGGTGAAGAACCTGCAGGCGCGGCACGATAAGCTGGCTCCGATCTATGCGTTCAAACGTAAATTTGTACAGAAGAGAGCGATCAGCGGAGTAACGAAGGAACAGGCCAGTGAGATTGATGGTTTAGCATTGGCGGCCGAACTGGAGATGCTGTTTTCCGAGCCGATTACCGAGCAGACTTTCTTTGAACATGTTTCGCGGTGGCTGGACGAAGAGGCGGAGCATGTGGCGCAATTGCAGACGGCGGCGCAGTTCGCGGCTTGGGCTTCACTGTCACCGGCGGGCATCGCGAAGTATCATCACGGCGTTCTATTTCGTGTTCCGCATAAGTTGGACGCGGCACACCTGGTGCATGTGGAGACCGTGACAGTGGACGGAGTGGCGCGGTTCGCGTTGCCGAAACACGATCTGCGGCACCGCGAGGGTTTCAAGCTGACCGATGCGGGCATGAATCTGAGCGGCGCGCTGGACCAGGCGAACTATTGCATCAAGTGCCATAACCAGGGGAAGGATAGCTGCTCGACGGGACTGCAAGAGAAGGACGGCTCGTTTAAGAAGAGCGGGTTCGGAGTGACTCTGGCCGGCTGTCCGCTGGATGAGAAGATTTCCGAGATGAACGTGGTGAAGCAGCGCGGCAATTCGATTGGAGCGCTGGCGATTACCACGGTGGACAATCCGATGTGCGCGGGCACGGGGCACCGGATTTGCAACGACTGCATGAAGTCGTGCATTTTCCAGAAACAGGATCCGGTGGACATTCCGCAGGTGGAAACACGGACGCTGAAAGATGTTTTAGAGCTTCCGTGGGGATTTGAAATTTACAGCCTGTTGACGCGGTGGAATCCGGTGCATCTATCGAGGCCTGTTCCGCGGGAGGATTCAGGATATAAGGTACTGGTGGTGGGATTGGGACCTGCCGGGTTTACGCTATCGCATCATTTGATGAACGACGGGCACACGGTGGTGGGGATTGATGGGCTGAAAATCGAACCGCTGCCGGAAAAAATCTCCGGCGTGAATGCGATGGGTGAGCACGTTCCGTTCCGTCCGATTTGCGATGTGAATGAGCTTTATGAATCTCTGGACGACCGCGTGATGGCGGGGTTCGGCGGCGTGGCGGAGTACGGGATTACAGTTCGTTGGAACAAGAATTTTCTGAAAGTGATCCGGCTGTTGCTGGAGCGGCGCAGGGAATTCAGCATGTTCGGCGGGGTGCGGTTTGGCGGGGCGCTGACGATTGATAGCGCATTTGAACGGGGCTTCGACCATGTTGCGCTGTGCGCAGGCGCCGGCCGTCCGACAGTGATTCCGATGAAGAACGGATTGTCGCGGGGCGTGCGGCAAGCATCCGACTTCCTGATGGCGCTGCAACTGACGGGTGCGGCGAAGATGAGTTCGGTGGCGAATCTGCAGGTTCGGATGCCGATTGTGGTGATCGGCGGCGGATTGACCGCGATTGATACAGCCACTGAGTCGATGGCGTATTACGTGGTGCAGGTGGAGAAGTTTCTGCAACGCTACGACGCGCTGGTGAAAGACAGTGACGAAGCGGCGGTACGCGAGAGATGGACGCAGGAAGACATTGAGACTGGTAACGAGTTTCTGGCGCATGCGCGGGCGATCCGCACCGAGCGCGGAGCGGCGGCGCGCGAGGGCAGAGCTACGAACTTTGTGGACTTGCTGAATTCGTGGGGCGGGGTGACGATCGCCTACCGGCGGAGGTTGATAGACGCACCGAGTTACACGCTGAATCATGAAGAGGTGGCGCTGGCGTTGCAGGAAGGTATCCGGTTCGCGGAATGCCTGTCTCCGGAAGAAGTGGAGATGGACGCCCATGGACACGCGGCGGCGCTTAAGCTGACGAGGCATCCGTTCGATGAGGCTACGGGCAAGATGTCGCCGTCCGGCGAGCCGGTTAGGTTGCCGGCGCGGTCCATATTGGTGGCGGCGGGTACGCAGCCGAATACGGTGCTGGGGCGCGAAGATCCGGCGAATGTATTCCTGGATGGCAAGTGGTTTCAGGCGGTGGACGAAGAAGGGCAACCGGTGAAGCCGGAGCGCGTGGCGAAGCCGAAGGCGGTGCAGGTGTTGATGTCACTGCGCGCGGATGGACGCGGGGTCAGCTTTTTTGGGGACTTGCATCCGTCGTTCGCGGGGAACGTGGTGAAGGCGATGGCCAGCGCAAAGCAGGGCTATCCGGTGGTGACGCGGGTGTTGGCGCGGCGGTCCGCTGTGGAACCGAAGCCCGCCGTGCTGGTGGACCAGTTGAACGGCGAACTGCGGGCGGTGGTGCACGAAGTGATCCGGTTGACACCGAACATTGTGGAAGTGGTGGTGAAAGCGCCGATGGCCGCAAGGGCATTTGAGCCGGGGCAGTTCTACCGGCTGCAAAATTACGAGACGCTGGCTCCGCGCGCGAAGGGGACCACGCTTGGGATGGAAGGGCTGGCGTTAACCGGCGCTTCGGTGGATCGGGAGAACGGGTTGTTGTCAACGATTGTGCTGGAAATGGGAGGGTCGTCCGATCTCTGCGCAATTTTGAAGAAGGGCGAGCCGGTGATTCTGATGGGGCCGACTGGAACACCCACCGAGACGCCCGGCCAAGAGACGGTGTTGCTAATTGGCGGCGGGTTGGGCAACGCGGTGCTTTTCTCGATTGGACAGCAGTTGCGGGCCAGCGGATCCAGGACAGTTTACTTTGCCGGATACAAGAA
>JANXXV010000473.1 GCA_025350445.1 Bryobacteraceae bacterium
ACTATCGCGAGGATTACACCAATCCGGTGGTGAATTCCAGCGATGCAAACGATATGAGCAGGCGGTTTCCGGAAGGATTGGTAAATGAAAAAATTCAGCGGGTGAAGAATGAGATTGCGGGTTCGCTGGCGCCGATCTTCATCGTTCACCTGCGTTATCAGAACGACCGGCTGGCGAATGCCTACCAAACCGGACTGCTGGAACTGGCTACGGCATCGGGTGGCACGGCTGAGTTCTGTCACACGGTGGGAGACATTCCGACCGCTATCTCCATGATGATGGGAGCGATCGCCAGCCAGCAAACCGCGGACGTGGAATGGCACGATTCCGATAAGTTGAATCAGGTTGAGCTTTCTCTGGAGGCCGAGGGGCGGACGATTCACTACCGTCAACGGATGCCGTTAAAGGACCATGTTCGAAAGTAGTGTCCTGTCCCCGGCAAGAGTTGACGGCGGGCGCAAGAGAGCTCGCCGGGGGGCGAGCGCGCGGACAAGGTGTCTGCCCCACCTTGCGCCCAATAGCATTTTGTGAAGATTTGCCGGGACGGCACACTTGGGCGATCCTGAATATTGTTCACCATCGGCCATTCCACGCATCTCTCCCGTGAGTTCGTCGAGATCCTGTTGAGTCTGGGTGTCTCCTGCATTGCCGATGTGCGGACGGTGCCTCGCTCCCGTCACAATCCGCAGTTCAACCGCGACGTTCTGCCGCTCAGTCTTGAAGATGCCGGAATCGGATACGTATGGTTGCAGGCGCTGGGCGGGTTGCGCCGCGCGCTTCCTGATTCGATCAACACGGGCTGGCGGAATTTGAGCTTTCGCGGGTATGCCGACTTCATGCAGACTGCGGAATTCGAAGCCGCATTGAAAACTTTGCTCGCTCTGCCGCAGGTTGAGACGGTCGCGTTGATGTGTGCGGAAGCGGTGCCGTGGCGATGCCATCGCTCTTTGATCGCCGATGCTTTATTGGTTCGCGGCGTCCCTGTCGAGCATATTATGGGACCCGGCAAAAGCTATCCTCACAAACTGACGCCCTGGGCGAACTTAAGCGGCGGCAAGGTGATTTATCCCGCGGAATGAATCAACCGGGCGGATCGTTGAGCCCGGCGGGTTGATTTACGAAGTGCGCAGTCACAGCATGCGCGACGATAGGGAGATCAGTGTGTTGCCTTCATTCTGCCAGGCGTACGACGCGGAGAATTGGTAATTGTTCCGCGGCACGGGGTGAGGTTCGAACCTGGATCCGGCGGTTGTGGCCAGTCCAAATCGAATAACTTTTTAGCCTGCAAGCAGTTGTCACGGAATGAGTTATCACCCGCATGGTGAACTGCGAAGCAGTTGAAATTCCGGGCTATTTAAGCGACTTGGCACGGTGCGCGGGATTTGAACTGCCGGATATAGGTTGAATAGTGCGGCTCAGTCGTCCTGAATACGAGCCAGGTAGCCCTTCGTTACCAGGATGAGAATCGAAGCGGTGCCCAGACCGCAAAGCGCGAGCACGGGATCGAAACGAATCGATGTTCCCGGTTCAATGCCGGCAAACAGACCATTTAGGAATTTGGAGACCGTATTAAAAATAGCGTGCATGAGAATGGGAGCGATTACGCCGAAGCCCGCGAGGTTGGCGCCCAGGCTCATGATGACGGACAAGCCGGTCACAATCAGGAAGTAGATCCATACCGGCGAACTTTCCCAGTTGGACGTCAGGAAAAGCGGCAGACGCCAGGCAGCCCAAAGGAAGCCGAGGAGCAACGACGCTCGCAGCGGACCGTATTGCGCTTGGAGCCTTGGAAGCGCGTAGCCGCGCCAACCTGGTTCTTCACCGAGCGGTCCCCCGAGGAGCGTTGAATAATTGTAAACGGCGAGCGACGACAGAATTCTCCAATTGAGTTGCGCGGATCGGCCGTGGTCACGCCCGGCAGGACGACGTAGGCGAAGAGGATGAGCAGAATGCCGGCGGCTGCGGCGATGAGTGTCCGATCCCATGTTGTGGAAAAGCGAAAGGCGCGATAGCTGCCGGTGGCGGGCCGATGCGTGGCGAGTGCGCCTATCGACGGCCCGAAACTGGCAAGGACCGTGAATTGTACCGGGGCGCGGAAGAGTATTATTTACAGGAAGACGAGCCAGGAAAACGCATAACCAATTGCGAAGAAGGTAAGCAATGGACGGCGTTGCGCCATTCGTGTGAGGAAACGCAAGACGGGTTGGATTCCAATTGCGATTCTTCGAGTAGACCACACTTGGAAAGAAGCCTGGCTAACCGGAATGATAGAGTAAAATTCATGCAACTACCGCGGCTCGTACCCGTTCTTCAACACTTTCCCAGCAGGAAATTAACTGACGTGTACGCGGCCGTTCGCGAGGAGCTTGCTGCGTCGCATACCGGCGCTGGACTTGCCCCCGGCGCCCGTATTGCGATTGGAGCCGGGAGCCGCGGGGTTTCCAACATTGCGGCCATTGTGCGTGCAACGGTGGCTCACTTTCTTGACATCGGCTTGAAGCCGTTTGTGGTTCCCGCAATGGGCAGCCATGGCGGTGGCACGGCAGAGGGGCAAATCGACGTTCTGGCGCACTATGGCATTACCGAAGCGGAGGTTGGTTGTCCGATTGCAAGTTCGCTCGACGTGGCGCCGCTGGGGACTACGGCAGAAGGCGTTGAAACATTTATGGATCGGAATGCCTTTGAGAGCGATGGGGTGTTCCTGATCAACCGGGTAAAGTGGCACACTACGTTCGACGCGCCGGTGGAGAGCGGGCTCTTGAAAATGGCTGCGATTGGACTGGGTAAGTTGCAGGGCGCCACTAACTATCACCGGCATGGCGTGCGGCTCGGTCTGGGTGAGGCCATCCGGTCCGGCGGGCGCCACGTTTTGGCGTCAGGCAAGATACTCGGCGGTCTGGCGGTGCTGGAGGACGCACACCACGATACTGCGAAGGTGGCGGCCGTCACCGCTGCCCGCCTGGAGCAGGAAGAAGAACAGTTGTTGGCGCTGACGCGTTCGTGGATGGCGCGAATTTTATTCGATGAAGTGGACATCCTGATGGTGGAAGAGATGGGCAAACACATCAGCGGCGTGGGGATGGACAGTAAGGTGATCAACCGGCATCCGTGGGGCGGGGTGAATCCGTGGCCGTGGGCGCCGCGCATTCTGCGGGTCTATGTGCGCGATCTGAGTCCGTTATCGTATGGCAATGCGGTGGGGATCGGGCTGACGGATATGATCGCCGAGCGGTTGTTTCAAAAGATCGACTGGAATGTTACGAAGGTGAATGCGATGGCCGCCTCCAATCTATTCGCGGTGAAGACGCCACTGCGCGCTGCCAATGACCGGGAAGCGTTGGAAGTGCTTTCA
>JANXXV010000477.1 GCA_025350445.1 Bryobacteraceae bacterium
TTCCGTTTCTGTTTTGAAGACATTTCCAAGTTACTCCTGCGTTGAGAGTAGCGGCGGGGCTCACCAAGACACGGAGAATTTTGGGTCAAGTTGTTGTGGGCATGGCGAAGATAGTCCGCATATTCTTGTGATTCGCGGACAGCGCGCTAACGCGCGCACAGCAGGACGGATAAAAGTGCTCCGGGCGGCGGCTGCCTTCCGGCCCCCTACCTCCGCTTCCGACAGTGGGACGAGGCGTTCCACGCCAGGCGTTAGAATAGGTCCTTCTGGCAAGACTTAGTGAATCGCCGCTTGGCAACAGGGTCTCCGGAGTTTGTGGCTGGCACTTCTACGGGTCGGACGTTACGCGTCCAGTTGACGTGAAGCCAAAGCTCACGTCCAGAGCCCTTCGGATGCATGTTCTCCGCGGATCGAAGTAGTCAAAGACAACATGGCGCGCCTAAACTGACTGATGGGGCCTCGGAAGGACCCGGGTGTCGGCGAATGAGGGCATGGTCGAGTCAAGTGTTTGAATACTTGCTGTGTCGCACAAAGAAGACTCTGCTGCACTGTGATAGCATCGGCGCATCGTTGTAAAAATTGAATTAATCCCGATACGACGTAGGGCAGTGATATCCACGCGGGGCAGGATCATTGTCCGCGCGGCGCCGTGCGCCGAAACCAGATGAGAGTCTTCGTCAGTTCAACCTATGAAGATCTGAAGCGGCATCGCCGCGCTGTGCGTAATGTCATTTTGCGTTTGGGTCACCATCCCGTCTGCATGGAGGATTTCGGCAGCCGGCCCGATCCGTGAAACATCGCGGCATTGAACGCCATCGCCGACTGCGGCGCTCTCGTGGGAATTTACGCGCACCGCTATGGGTCCAAGCCCAGGGACAGCGACCTGTCGATCACAGAGCAGGAGTTCGACCGCGCATCGCAGTTGCGCATTCCTTCTCTGTGTTACCTCGTGGATTCAAAATATCCATGGCGACGCGCACTGATCGACGATGGCGATCAAAGGGACCGACTGGACGGTTTTCTCCAAAAGGTAAACACTCTACTCCGAAGCACTTTCACAACGTCTAATGACCTCGCGGCGAAGGTGGCCGCCGACCTTGGCCGGGAGCTTGGCAAGTTCGTTTCGGCAGGCACGCCAAGCCGGCTGCACGAACTCCCTCCGCCGCCACGAGATTTCCATGGACGCAGTCGGGAGCTTCACGCGTTGGAAGAGATTGCCGCGAAAGATCCTGGACAGGTGATCGCGATCCGAGGCATGGGCGGGATCGGCAAGACTGCCATAGGCCTCATGCTGGCGGCGCGGCTGGCCGGCAATTATCCGGACGCACAATTCTACATCGATCTCCGGGGAACGGCGGTGCGGCCTATCGGCGGTGCTGACATCATGGGCCATGTCATCCGCGGCTTCTACCCGGGAGTGGCGATTCCGAATCGCCCGGATGATCTGGCCGGGATGTATCGTTCAGTGCTGTCCGATGCTAAGGTTCTCCTTTTTCTCGACAATGTCCGTCGGCCCGATCAGATAGCTGATGTGATCCCTTCGTCCGGATCTTTGTTGCTCTTCACATCGCGATGGCGGTTCCCTTTTCCAGGAATGTCGGCACTGGATCTTCGCCCAATGCAGGAAACGGAAGCGAGGGCTCTCCTGCTCGATATTGCTCCAAGGATCGGTCCCGACGCCGACGTGATGGCATCTCTCGCCGGCTACATCCCGCTCGCCCTCTGCGTGCTTGGCAGGACGTTGCGTGAACGCCCTGATTTGACCCCGCGGGATCTTATCGAGCGGCTCAGGGATGAAGTAAGTCGGCCCCAAATCACCGATATTGCTGAGAGGTTAACCGCTAGCTATCGATTGCTGCCCCCCGACTTGCAGAGATCCTTTCCAGTTTTGGCCCTATTCAGCGACGGCTTCACCATTCCAGCGGCGGCCGCGGCGTGGCGGATCGACGACCAGACAGCTCAAACGGCATTGGGTCTATTTTACTCGTGGAGCCTTCTTGAATGGAGCGAGGTTTCCTCGCGATATCGCCTACATGATCTTGTGCGCGCGTACATCCGTCCAAAGCTCGGCAACGCCCGCGCACCAGGTGTCGCGATCGTTGAGTACTTCGCAAGATATGCGATGGCGCACAGTAGCGACCATGATGCGCTCGACGACGAAGAACGAAATCTGCTTGCTTCCGTGGACGAAGCGGTTCGGCTCGCGGCTTGGTCCTCCGTCCTGCAGCTCTGTAGGTCAATGAAGGAGTTCCTCCGCCTCGAGGGAAAGTGGACGACGCTGGAAACGGTTTTGCGCGATGGTCTTGCCGCGAGTCGGCATTCCGACGATGCGGGACAGGAAGCTTGGTTTCATCATGAACTCTCGCATCTTTTTACGAGTACCGGTCGGTATAGCCAGGCATTGCGGTTCGCAATCACAAGCTTAAATATTTCCAAGCGGCTCCATGACGAGCTGGGTGTGGCAAGAAGCACCCGCCAGCTTGGATTGATCCACCGCCGGATAGGAGACAGAAACGAAGCTATGAACTGCTTCAGGAAAAGCTTGCGATCCTACCAGAAACTCAAATATCCGGACGGTCAAGCCTTGTGCCTGCACAGCATCGGCAGCGTATATCGGGAAACAGGCAAGCTCGCGTTCGCGGACAAATACTACAAGAAGAGCCTCCGAATCAGGCGAAAGAAGTGCCGACGGTCAGGGACGCCGACTAACCGTCAGGCAGTCTGATCGAGAGCGATGCGACAGCTTATCTTAACGCCCGTACCTGGGGACCGCCCTCCGGGGACGCCACAGAGCGACACCTATTGACCCGCGTCAGTTCACTTCGTCGGTACGAGCGTAATAGTAGGAGTGATAATACGTGTACTTACTGTAGAGTTCACCGCGGCGTGCACCGTTTACGATGATGCCGAGGACGTTGTTCTCACACAACGACTGCATGGCCCGCGTGACAGAATCGATCGTAGTCGTTCCCACGCGCACCACCAGCACCGTGCCGCTGCATAGCGTCGAAAGCAAATTCGCGTCAGCCGCGAACAGCAGCGGCGGCGAATCGAGAATGGTCCACTTAAACACATGTGGCAGATGATCGAGCATCACCTTCACTTCGCGCAGGTTTAGCAGCTCCAGAGGATTGATAACCGCTTCCCCGGCGGCCATGACATAGAGCCCGGTGCCGGCAATCTTGTGGATGGCCTCTTCGAGCTTGCACTTGCCAAGCAGATAATCGGTCATCCCGGGCGAGCGGTCCAGTTGGAATAAACTGTGCGCGATGGGACGGCGAAAATCGCAGTCGATCAAGAGCGTCGGATTGTTGGCGAGTTGTGCCTCGGCCAGCGCGAGGTTCACCGCCGCGAAAGATTTGCCTTCGGCGGGCGACGGGCTGGTGACCACCAGCGTGCTGATCGGTTGCAGGCTTTGCAGATGGTTGAGGCGCGTTCGCAGCGTCCGGAACTCTTCCGAAGGCGCCTCGTGCGGCTTCGACATATCGATCAAGTGCGAATCCACCGAAGGCGTGAATGGAACTTCCTTGATCCGGTCAAGCAG
>JANXXV010000520.1 GCA_025350445.1 Bryobacteraceae bacterium
GCTATCGACGAGTACGCTGAGCGGGAATATGGACCCGTACGTATACCCCGGGACGAACGTTCTTAAAAACCTTCGCGACATCCGCGATCCCGACTGTCTGTCCAAATTTGAAATGGATCTGACCACTCGCCGCCTTGGCGAGTTGACGCGTCATCCGACGCCTGGACGATTTGACGCTCAGCACCTCCAGGCTATTCACGGGCACATTTTCCAGGATGTCTACCAGTGGGCCGGGGAGTTCAGGACGGTGAACATTTCCCGGTCCGGACAGTTCCCCTTCGCATTCAACGAACAGATCGTTCCGAGCCTCAACAAGCTCTCTGGCGACCTTGGCAAGGAACGTTATCTCGGTAACGCCGGCCTTCCGAAGTTCTGCAATCGAGCCGCCCATTATATGGGGGAGATCAACGCCATTCATCCCTTCCGGGACGGGAACGGACGCACACAACGAGAGTTCATTCGGCAGCTTGCTCTCCGGAACGGATACTCTCTCGATTGGTCCCGTGTGTCGCGTGACCAAATGTCCGAGGCTTCCCGGAGCAGCTTTCAACGCAGAGACAATGCGGGCTTGCAGAAGGTTCTTCAGATGGCTGTTGACAATGAAGACAACAAGGCGAAGTAGCAGCGGGACGCTGCCGCGGACCGCCAACGGGGGCGAGAGGGAGGATGATCGAGAGCTGTAACCGAGACATGCTTGAGGAGTTTCAGCAACGCGATCCTCGAATCAAGTAGAATGGCAGTTTCCATGATCAAATCAGCGATATTCCTTTTATGCGCGGCGGCGTTTGCTCAGCCTTTGAAGCTACCCGCGCCTTACGCGACGCCCTCTGCTTCCAATGGAGCGAAGATCATCCCGCGTCCTAAAGGTGCGGACTTGAAACTGCCGAAGGGATTCACCGCGGAAGAATACACCACCGGATTTGGACGTCCGCGATTCATGGCGGCGGGGCCGCGGGGCGAAGTTCTGCTGAGTGACATGCTGCCTGGTCCGGACGGCGTGGTGTATGTCCTGACGAACGCCGGGAAGGAAAAGAAGAAGCTAATTGAAGGGTTGGACCGGCCGTATGGGCTGGCGTTTTGGAAGGACTATCTGTACGTGGCCGAGACCACTTCGGTGAAGAGATACAAGTACGACGCGAAGGCGATGACCGCGGGCGCCGGCGAAGAAGTGGTGGCGATGAAAGACTTCGGCAAAGGGCACATCACGCGGACGATTCTGTTCAACGCCAAGGGCGACAAGATGTACGTGGCCGTTGGTTCGTCGGGGAATGTGGTGCTGGGCGATCCGCCGATGCGCGCCGCCATCAACCGGTTCAATCCCGATGGGACCGGGCATGAGGTCTACGCGTCGGGCATCCGGAATCCGGTGGGGCTGCGGTTTTATCCCGGCTCGCAGACCATCTGGACCAGCGCGCAGGAACGCGATGCGCTGGGTGACGATCTGGTGCCGGACTACTTCACCCATGTGCAGGAGGGCGGATTCTACGGGTGGCCGTATTCCTATCTGGGAAAGAATGAAGACCCGCGGATTACGGAAAAGCGCCCGGATTTAGTGGACAAGGCAATTGTGCCCGATGTGATTCTGGAGCCGCATTGCGCGGTGTTGGATTTTGTTTTTTACACTGGCAAGCAGTTCCCTGCCGAGTATCGCGGCGGAGCGTTTCTGGCGAACCATGGGTCGTCTAACCGGGCGAAGCGGCTGGGCTATTCGATCACGTTTGTGCCGTTCAAAGACGGAAAGCCGTCCGGGCCTGCGCGGGATTTTATCACTGGATGGATGGCTGGGCCGGATGAGCGGGAAGTGTGGGGCCGTCCGGTGGGCTTGTTGCAGTTGGCTGATGGCAGCCTGTTGATTTCCGACGATGGCGGGAAGGTGGTCTGGCATGTTTCTTACGACGCGAAACGTGCCGTGAAAAATTGAATCCCCGCTTGCTGGTTCACTGGTAACCTGGGCAGCGGGTCCAGGAGTCCCGCGCGGACGCGGGCGTCCGCCCCACCGGCATCTGCTCTAATCCACCTGCCTGAAGAACAGTGGCGTTGGACGTCGTGATGGAAGGGAACGCGCGATACTGAAGCGGTGGACTCCGCACTCGCGATTCATCGCCTGCACTTTGCTTTCACCGTTACTTTTCACTATTTGTTTCCGCAATTGACCATGGGGCTGGCACTACTTCTAGTGGTGCTCAAGACCATGGCACTGCGCACGGGAAACCAACATTACAACCGGTCCGCCCGATTCTGGGCAAAGATCTTCGCCATCAATTTTGCCATGGGTGTTGTGACTGGCATTCCCATGGAATTTCAGTTTGGCAGCAACTGGGCAAGGTTCTCCCGCGCTGCCGGTGGCGTGCTCGGTCAGACGCTGGCGATGGAAGGCGTGTTTTCGTTCTTCCTGGAATCCACATTTCTGGGACTGTTTCTGTTTGGCGAAAAGCGGCTCGGCCAGCTAGGTCATTGGGTGGCGGGTTTTATGGTGTTTCTAGGCTCGTGGCTTTCAGGATTTTTCATCATTGCTACGGATGCATGGATGCAGCACCCGGTCGGCTATGAGATTGGCCCGAAGGGTCAAATTGTGTTGACCAGCGTCTGGGCGCTGCTGACGAATCCATGGGTGGGCTGGCAATACTTCCATAACATGACGGCGTCGGTCTTGACCGGCAGTGCAGTGATGGCTTCCGTTGGCGCGTATTACCTGCTTACGGGCGCGCACACCGATTACGGAAAGACTTTCGTTAGATTAGGTGTGATTGCGGGCTGCATCGCCTGTGCGGTTTTAATATTCCCCAGCGGCGACGGGCAGGGCAAGATGGTTGCGCATCACCAGCCCGTAACGCTGGCCGCGATGGAAGGGCTGTTTGATACCGGGCAGGGCGCGGATATGGTGATCCTGGGCCAGCCGGACATGGAAAAGATGAAGCTGGACAATCCATTGAAGATTCCGAAAATGTTGAGTTTTCTAACCTACCAGCGGTGGCAGGCGGAGATCAGGGGACTGCGCGATTTTCCGAAGGACCAGTGGCCCGATAACATTCCACTGCTCTACTTCAGCTATCACATTATGGTGGGGCTGGGGACCATCATGCTGCTGGTGCTTGGGGTTTCCTTGCTGCTGTTACGGGGAGGTGCTTTATACCGCCAACCATTCGTGCTTTGGTGCCTGATGCTGCTGCTGCCGTTTCCATACGTGGCCACTACCGCCGGATGGATCACCGCGGAAGTGGGACGCCAGCCGTGGCTCATCTTTGGGTTGATGCGAACATCGGAGGGCACTTCGCCTTACGTTTCCGCCGGCAACGGTCTATTCACGCTATTGGGTTTCATGGGGCTATATACGCTGCTGGGCATTCTGTTTCTTTTCATGGTGCATCGTGAAATTGAACATGGGCCGGCGCCTGTGGTGACAGTTTGACGTGAGGGGATGACGCATGGAAACCCTTTGGTTTTGTCTGGTCGCGGTGATGGTGGCGGCATATGTTGTCTTCGATGGCTTTGATATCGGGGCTGGAATCATCCACATGTTTGTGGCGCGCACCGATGAAGAGCGGCGGCAGGTTCTACTTTCAATCGGCCCGGTATGGGATGGCAATGAGGTCTGGCTGCTGGCTGCCGGCGGCACGTTGTACTTCGCGTTTCCGCCGCTGTATTCCTCCAGCTTCAGCGGTTTCTATCTGCCCTTGATGATGGTGCTCTGGCTTTTGATTCTGCGGGGCATTTCGATTGAGTTCCGCAACCATATCGACAGTCCCATCTGGCAGCCCTTGTGGGATCGGGTGTTTGCCGGGGCCAGCGCGTTGCTGGCGATCTTTTTCGGCGCCGCCCTGGGCAACGTGGTGCGCGGCGTGCCGATCGATGCGACGGGCTTCTTTTTCCTGCCTCTGTGGACTGATTTTCAGCCAGGGAAGGACGCGGGGATTCTGGATTGGTATACGATTCCGGTGGGACTGGCCGCGTTTTTTACGCTGGCGGTTCATGGATCTTTTTGGGTCTCGCTGAAGACCGGCGGTGCGGTACAGATGCGGTCGCGGTTGGTTGCGCGTTCGCTTTGGTGGGGGCTGGCCGTGCTGACGGTGTTGGTTACGGTTCTGAGTTTTCAGATTCAGCCGCATCTGGCGGAACAGTACGGGCAGCGGCCTTGGGGCTTTTTCTTTCCGGCGATTGGTTTGGCGGGACTGATCGGAATACGGTTCTATGGAAATCGCGCAAATGATCTGGCGGCGTTTCTGGCGTCGTCGATCTTTATTGTGGGCATGTTGACCAGTGCGGCGTTCGGGCTCTTCCCTTATGTGCTGCCTGCTAGCCCGGACGTAAGCCGTAGCCTGACGGTTTACAACTCCGCCGCATCG
>JANXXV010000590.1 GCA_025350445.1 Bryobacteraceae bacterium
GGATGGCAGAGCCGCGGATAGTGACCGGCGGCGGACACACGTCCAGGCGTCGGTTTTAGAGCGGCGATGCCGGTGAAGTGCGCCGGCACGCGCAGAGAACCACCACCATCGCTACCCACGCCGCCCGCCGACATGAAGGACGCAATCGCGGCAGCCTCGCCTCCACTGGAACCGCCTGGAGTGCGCGACAGATCCCACGGATTGTTGGTGCGCCCGGTGGTGTAGTTGTCGGTTTCGTAGCTGTTCAGAAACTCGGGGCAGTTGGTCTTGCCGATCACGATAGCGCCGGCCGCGCGAAGACGTCCGGCGGCGGATGAGTCGCTGGCCGCGCGATGATCCAGGCGGTACCTGCTGCCGCAAAGAGTGGGATGGCCTGAAAGATCGAAACTGTCTTTGATAGTGATTGGGATGCCGTGTAGCGGGCCGCCCGCAAGCTGTCCTTCGGCTTGCCGCGCGGCAGCCAGGGCTTCTTCGGCCAGAATGCTGACAAAGGCATTAAGCCGCGGATTGTGCCGCTCGATCTGCTGAAGGTGCGAACGGACAAGCTCCACCGGCGAAAGCTTGCGCGCGCGGATGTGCGCACTCATTTGGGTAAGAGTCAGATGGTGTGGCATCTCTAGCGAGTATCGCGTACTCATGTGAAGATGGACAGGTGGGAACACTGCAATTTTCGGAGGCGCGGGAGTGCGTGCTGCGAGAAGTTCGCGCCCGGCGTCCGCCGATCCCTGCTTTGCGCGTGGCACTCGAAGGCTGCGCGGGCCGTGTACTGGCCGAAGGTGTACGGGCGGATCGCGACTATCCGCCGCTCGCGCGCTCAGTGCGGGATGGTTTTGCGGTGCGGGCCGCCGATTTCCCCGGAAAAGTCAGGGTGATTGGAGAAGTGCGCGCCGGCGACCGTTTCCAAGGCTTGGTCGGGCCCGGCGAAGCGGTGGAGATCATGACTGGCGCTCCAGTGCCCGATGGAGCCGATGCCATCATTATGGTGGAGCATGTTTCGCGCGATGGCGATTCCATCACCACGGACCGGCCTGTCAAGGCAGGCGACTTCATCAATCCGCAAGGATGCGAATCACCGCGGGAATCCTTGGTGCTGCGCGCGGGTTCGCGGCTGGACTACGCGGGGATCGCGATGATGGCTACCGTGGGCCGGATGCAGGTGATGGTCTACCGCAAGCCGCGGGTGGCAATTCTGGCAACCGGCGATGAGATTGTGGACGTAGACCAAGTGCCGCTGGAGCATCAGATCCGGAATTCGAATTCCGCGTCGCTCGCCGCTCAGGTGGCGCGTGCGGGAGGCATCGCTGAAATCCTGCCGGTGGCCCGTGATACTTATGAAGCCACCCGGGAGTCCATCACACACGGGCTGCAAGCGGACTTGTTGCTGCTCTCGGGAGGAGTTTCCGCCGGCAAGTACGACATCGTGGAGAAGGTGCTGGCCGAGTTCGATGCGGAATTCTTTTTCGACCGTGTTTTGATTCAGCCGGGGCAGCCGCTGGTCTTTGGGCGCGCGCAGGGTAAATTCTTCTTCGGCCTGCCGGGCAATCCCGCCTCTACGATGATCACCTTCGAACTGTTCGCGCGGGCGGCGGTGGAGTTACTGAGCGGCGTATCGGAAGCGCCGCTGCACCTGTTGCAATCGCGATTGACGCGCGAATTCCGGCACCGGCCGGGCCTCACGCGCTTCCTTCCGGCGATGCTAAGCGCCGACGGCTCTGAACTGACGCCCACGGGTTGGCAGGGCTCCGGCGACGTGGGAGCGATGGCGCGGGCAAATGCGTATCTGGTAGCCGAGCCGGAACGCGAACTGTGGGCGGCGGGAGATTTCATGCGGGTGTTAGCCAAATGAAGAAGCTTTCTCACTACGATGCGGCGGGCGCGGCGCGGATGGTTGACGTCTCGGCAAAACAGCCGACGCAGCGGACGGCGCGGGCACACGCGTTCGTGAAAATTCGTCCGGCGGTGCTGAAGAAGCTGCCGGAGAATCCAAAAGGGAATCCACTGGAGATTGCGCGGATCGCGGGTGTGATGGCGGCCAAGAAAACATCGGAGCTGATTCCGCTGTGCCATCCGTTGCTGCTTTCCCACGCCGATGTGGATGTCCGCGTGGAAACAAAAGGCGTGCGAATTGTTTCCACGGTGAGTACCAACGGGCCAACCGGAGTAGAGATGGAAGCGCTGACCGCGGCGACCGTGGCGGCGTTGACGGTATACGACATGACGAAGGCGCTGGATAAATCGATTGAGATCCAGGATCTGTATCTGCTGGAGAAAACCGGCGGCAAAAGCGGAGACTTCAAACGATGACGCGCGCTGCCGTGGTGTTCACCATCAGCGATTCGTCGCACGCCGGCACCCGCCAGGATGTATCCGGTCCGGCGGTGCGCGCGCGGCTGGAAGAGCTGGGATGGACGGTCGCCACAGAGGTGATGCCCGACGATGCGGCATGGATCTCAAAGCGACTGGCGGAGGTGGCCGACAGCGGCAAGGCGGCTGCCATCTTCACCACCGGCGGCACCGGCGTGGCCCTGCGCGACGTAACGCCGGAGGCCACGCGGGCGGCGATCGAACGCGAAATACCGGGTTTCGGCGAATGGATGAGGATGAGCGGGCGCGCTTCCACCAAGACCTCCATTCTTTCCAGGGGCGTCTCTGGAACGCGCGGCCGAACGTTGATTGTCAACCTGCCCGGATCGCCCCGCGGCGCGGTGGAGTCATTGAATGCGATCATTGATGTAGTGCCGCATGTGGTGGATCTGTTACGCGGCAAGACGGAACATAACGAACTTGATCCGAAACTCTAACCCTCTCCATGACGTCACACCATAGAATGCGCCCCAAGATC
>JANXXV010000594.1 GCA_025350445.1 Bryobacteraceae bacterium
GGGCGGCTCGGGAGGCTTGGGCGGCTCGGGAGGCTCGGGCGGCTCGGGCGGCTCGGGCGGCTTGGGCGGCTTGGGCGGCTCGGGCGGCTGGGGCGGCTCGGGCGGCTGGGGAGTCTTGGGCGGCTCGGGCGGCTGGGGTCAAACAGTCTGAGGTGCTGTTGGAGATTCTCCGTTCGGCGTGAAGCCCAACGACGAATACTAGACCGTTGCACCCGTGCCCGTCCGAGCGGCGGGCATCGTGGAGCGGTTTTAAGCTCTGTCCGGATTCCGGACAAAAGGAGGATGTACAGATGACGGAAACGACTGCAACGGAAACAACAGAAACACCCCCTTGCCGGGTCACGGTTAACGCCGTGGAATTCCGCAAGGCGGTCAACTTGGGCGCGAGCGTGGTAGACCGTAGGGCATCCATTCCCTGCCTGCACTGGATAAACCTAGTGCGGGACGGCGGGGACTTGATAGTCCACGCAGCGGATCTTGATACCCTGATTGAGGTGCGGATTGCGGCGGAGTTTGATAGCGCCGGGGTGCCGGATGGCTCACTGGGGTGCGTGGGCGCTGAATCACTAGCCAAACTCTTGAAGAACTCCGCTTTGGTGGGCGCTACCGTGGATGTGGTGATTGGCGGCGACGCGGTCACGGTAAACGGGGCGCGGCTGCCACTACACAGTAGCGCTCGCTTCCCCGCTCGCCGCGAACTCCCGGTTACTTTGCACACCCTGAGCGGGGCAACGCTGGCGGAGATGATGCGGCGAACACTGCCCGCCGTGAGTAAGGAGGGGTCACGGTATACGCTGCAAGGCGTCTACTTGGGCGCGGAAAAGGGTGACCTGATCGCTTGTGGCACAAATGGGCACTGGCTCAGTCTGGTAACGGGGGATGACCCTGCGGGGGATAAGTGGAGCCTTATGGTGCCCACCGCAATGGCGCAACTGGTATCAAAGAATCCCGGTTCCGGTGGGGCGTCCATTGGCGAAAACGCGGGCGACGGCCTGATTGTGGCGAGGTTTGGGAGCGTAACCGTATGGGCGCAGCGGCTTACTGAAAAATTCCCGAACATCTGGGCAGTGCTGCCCGATCCTAAGCGTCCGGAGTGTGTCATTAAGGGCGATGCGGCGGCATGGCGCAAAGCGCTCAAAGCGGTTAAAGTCTTTGCGCCCGGCAGCTTGGCGGTGACGTTGAAGATTGCTAAGGATGGAACGGCCACACTGTCCGCTTGCAACGATTCTGGCAGTCTAGAGGAACCTCTCAAGGTTGATCCGCGCCCCGGAACTGGGGCGGTGATTAGATTTAATTGGCAGTATCTTGACGCATGGCTGGGTGCGCTGGCAAAGGGGCAGGTGGCAGAGATCGGAATCGGTGAGCGGAACGCGCTGGGCCACCCGGTCGCCATTAGCTGCATCGCCCGTCACACTGAAGGGGTGCACCATGTAGCGGTGATTATGCCGCTGCGTGACTAAGAGCGCGGAGATGGTGAAGCCGAAACCGGGAGCAATCCCGGTCTGCCGGAGATTGACTACCCGGCACTGATGAGGCAAGTCTGTCCGGATTCCGGACAAAAGGAAAGGGCACTTTGAACTCAATCACAAAAGCGCTGGACAAGGCATCTACATCCAACACCCCCGCGAAGGTGCGCTATTGCGGCTTTCGCGGGGCCGACCTCGGACTACAGGACACTGGGATCGTCCGCAAGCTGGGCGCGTCCTACTGTATGGGGAGAGTGCCGCTGCCAAAAGACCGGATAGCGGAGATAGGGACAATCCACCTCGGCGCTGTGGAACTGTATCGAGCGCCGGGGTACCACATCCCCGCCACACCGCCACGCTCCCGGACGCGCTCTGCTCGGTTGCCTGTTGACGACAGTCGCCGGGACTACCTGCCAGTATCGCGGGTTGATCGCGACGCCTACCGGATGGCTCTGGCCGTCTACGCAGGCCGACCGCGAGAACGCTGGAGCGGGGGGAGTGATTAGCTATCGCCGGAATTGCCACGGCGGAGTCAAAACAGGTGTACAATGCGATGGAGGAACGAGATGAAAGATTATCCCGACGTAAGCGGCCTGAATCTGGGTAGCCCCTTCGAGGGCTGGAAAATAGTAGGCACTCGCAAGAACGGAGACCCGTCCGGCGCGGGTCGTAGCGCCGCAGTGGCCCGTCTAAAGCGCGAGGGATGGACTAATCCCGTTGTGGTGTTGGCTTTCGGGGGCCACAAGAAGCGTATCTGGCTGGCAAGGGACTTTCAAAACGAGAAGCCCTCTGCCGAAGAAGTGTGCCGAATTATGTGGGCGGTGTGCGGAAGCGGCTCGGAAACTGACCGGGTGTGGTACGTTCATCACTGTTAGCGCGCAGAAGGATTTTTGAGAACCTAAACTCAACAAGGGGGCAACAAATGGAACAACAAAAGTTGACAGAGGTGCAGGTTGCAAAGTATATTGAAGATCAACTCTGCCCGTGGTGCGGGGCGGAGATAACCGGGGCCTGTGGCGTAGAAGTCGAATCGCCGTATGCGTTTCAGGAAGTGGAGTGTCAGAATGGTCACGAATGGCGCGATTGCTACACTTTAACCGACATATCCGGGCAGGTCTCCCCGCCGATCCCGCTGGTGATTATTGACGGGGGGAGTGTGCGGGCCGTCACTACTGCGGATGGCCTGTACGGGGTTCTCGATCTGGACGTATTCGAGAACTCGGATGAGGAAGTGGCTTGGGAGTTTACAGGTGAGACGTTGGAAAACTCGGAGAGGATGAGGTGGTTGCAGGTGAATGAGCCTGCAAAGTTTGCCGAGGTGTTGCGGTTGCGGGGTGTGTAAGGATCGCGCTCAGGGCATCGGCAACGGTGCCCCTTGCGGGATACTTAGTCCCTAGGAGGTAGCACAATGAAGGTGGCCGACGTGCTGGACGTGGTGCAGATAGTGGGGTGCTCAATCGCTGCCCTAAACGGACTCGCATGGGCGCTGTATGCGCTGGCGATAGGCGACCCCGGCCCACTCGTTACACACGAGCAGGTCGCGGCGGCGTATAA
>JANXXV010000634.1 GCA_025350445.1 Bryobacteraceae bacterium
AGAACCCCCAGCGCCTTCAGGAAGAAGCTCCACACCACGCCGAACGCGTACGCTTCACCTAACAGATAAACGTCTCCACCGCTCAACAAAATAGTGAAAACTTGCAGCAATGCAATCAGGTTGATGATGCGGAACGTGGTCCCGAAGCGTTTATGCGGCTTGCGGAACCAATCAACCAGAACTCCGTCTTCCGCCACCCGGTTCATCACGCCATTTGCGCCGATGATCGCCGTGTTCACCGCGCCGGAAAGAATCAGTACGCCCACCACCACTACGAATACGTGGAACAGCATGCGCAGGATCGGCGGCCCGGCCAGGTGCATCGCAAGTCCGCCCAGCAGGTTGTCCACATACTCCATACGGACGCTGTCGGGGATGATCATTCCGGCAAACAGCGTAATGACTCCCGTGCCGAGCACGGCGTAGATGCAAACGATATTGCCTGTGATTCGCAGATTCTTCAATTTCGGCGAGGCGATCTCGCGGTATACCTGCGCCAGCGTCTCAAATCCGCTCATCGAGAGCAGCGAATGCCCGAATGCGATGACGATTGCCACGGCGGTGAAAGATGGCCAAATTGTTCCTTCGAACCAGCCAAGGCTTTCGCCGGTGAAATGCAGGTTGGCCAGAATCGGAGCCGGCGGAATCTGCGCTGTCCCGCGCATCAGAATCGTCAGCGGGCACCAGATCAGGAAAGCGACCACCATCACCGTGGTGATTTGCATGATCCGCAGCGCCTTGCCGCTGGATTCGTGCATGCCCTTGATGTTGGCCCACCAGAAATATGCCGTTGCCAGGACTCCAAAGAACGCGGCGAAGTAGTTCGGATTCAGCCGGAAACTGGAATGCATCATCTCACTGAATTCGTTGATAAGCCGCCCCAGGTACTGGCCGGCGCTGACACTGCTGATTGGACCCGTAAGGATGTAATCGAACAGCAGCGAGGAAACAGAAATTCGAGCGAGGAACGGACCCATCGCATCCCGCACCACGACGTAAACGCCGCCGCGGACAAACATGCTGCTGCTCTCCAGGTAAATGGAACGTACGGCAAAGCTGAAAAACATGACGCCCAGGATGAACCACGGTGCGCTTCTTCCAATTGCTTTCTCTGCGATGCCGCCGGCATAAAACGCGGACGATGCCAAATCGCTGAGGACGATGGCGCTGGCCCTCCAAAACGAAATGAAGGACAGCATGACAGTGCTCGCCACAACCACTTTGGTTGTTGCCGAGCTGGATAGAGATTTCAAGAACAGGCTCCTTTGCGTTCGTGCCGGATTGAGAAAACGCCTTTCAAATTAACCTGCGAGGTTAGCTGACGGGCTAGGGCTCAAAAGTACCCCGTTCACTCAATGTGTGAACTGCGCCCCAAATCACTTGGGTCCCCCACCTCAATGGCTGAGTTTGGCCTCTAAATTTTAGCAGATTAGCAGACGGGCAGATAGCGATCAGCGGCAAGTGCAGCGAACAATGACAAGACGCTACCTCAAACTTGACTCCACCCCGTAGTAGCTATAGTATGCATAGTGATTATGAGGCAATCGCCGTAATTTAATAGCCTGCGGCTTTTTGGGCTCTGTTCACAAGGGGATTTTATGCGTCCGTGGATTGCGACGATGCTTGTAGCATTGTCCGTGGGTGTGGGCTTTGCGCAATTTGATCAGGGTCAGATCGCCGGCACCGTAAAGGACGCCAGCGAAGCCATCGTCGTTCAAGCGGAGGTGACGGCCGCTAACCTTCAGAATGGCCGGCGGAGCGTGGTCTCCACCGGCGGCAACGGTTCTTATGTCTTCACGAACCTTCCCGTGGGTTACTACGAAGTGACCATTCAGGCCGCGGGCTTTAAGAAGTTCGTGCAAGCGAACGTGAAAGTGGATACAGCAACACGTACCACTATCGATGCCACGCTCGAGGTCGGCCTGGCCACCGATACGGTAACCGTGGAAGCGGCGGTCACCATGCTCGAACGCGAAACGGCACAGATCGGCCGCGTTGTTGAATCGAAGCAGATTACCGACCTGGCGCTTAATGGCCGTAATCCGATCAAGCTTGCCATCCTAAAGGCGGGCGTCGTCGGAGGTAACAACTTCAATGATTTCGGTCCGACGCAACTTCACGAGCAGTTCAGCATCAACGGCGGACGGCGCGCCGGCAACAACGTGACGATCGACGGCGTGAATGCCATGCGCACGCGGGGCGATTGGAACGGCACGGCGGAACTGGGCATGCTCAACGCCGACGCGCTGCAAGAGGTTCAGATTCTCTCCTCTACTTATCCCGCCGAGTACGGGCACGGCATGGATGGGCAGATTCGCTTCGTGAGCAAGAGCGGGACACGGGATTTCCACGGCACGTTCTATGAGTTTCTGCGGAACTCCGCATTTGATGCGAATAGCTGGGTGCGTAACCGCAGCCCGCTACGCAGCGACAACAGCAGACCCGCGCCGTTCCGCTTCAATCAACCAGGCTATGCTGTCGGCGGTCCGGTATATATCCCGAGACTTTTGGAGTCCACGCGCGACAAATTGTTCTTTTTCGCTTCCCAGGAATGGCTCATTTTTCGTCAGGAGAAGACCGGTACCGCCACAGTTCCGACGGCAGCCATGCTTGGCGGCAATTTCAGCGAACTGCTCTCGCCGTCGAACGCATTCTTCGGCCGCGTCCGCGTGGTGAACGATCCGCTGGCGGGCACTCCATTCCCAGGGAACATCATTCCGGCCGATCGCCTCAGTCCCAATGGAATTGGAATTTTGAAATCCTACCCGCTGCCGGTGGCTGGATTTCTGCAGGGCACCGACAATTGGATCAAGACGAGGCCGAACCCGAGAGACAGCAGGAAAGACTCAATCCGCGTCGACTACTACCTGAATCAGAAGAACCGTCTGAATTTCAGCGGCACCCACTTCACCTATCATGAGGACGATCCGTTCGCGCCCACCGGACCTCTCGACCGTTCCAATAGCCGTTGGGACCGGCCGAACATGACTGGCATGATCGGTTTCACCAGCACCCTCTCGCCCACCAAAGTGAATGAACTGAGCGTCAGCGCCGCCAATGACGTGGTTCGCATCGGCATCTTCCCGCAGGATGGGCAGCCCCTTTATTTACGCGGCCAGTACGGGATCAATTTTCCCTATCTTGTTGCCGGGCAAAAGCGAATCCTGGACAGAATTCCGCAGGTTACAATTACCGGTTTCGCCACCGTGGACGGCTCCACGCGACCCACTTCCTCAAGCGGCCCGATTTATGCGTTGAACGACAACTTTACCTGGATCAAGAACTCCGCGCACACGCTGAAGTTCGGAGTTTCGCTCGAAAATGCGCAGCAGAACAATAACGATCAGATCGGTATTCAGAACGGCGTGATTTCGTTCCTCGATACCGGGAACCCGCGGACATCGGGCGTGGCCGTAGCAAATCTGGCGCTAGGTAATTTTGACAATTACATTGAACGGGGACCGGCGGCCTACACTCTGCTGCGGAGTCGCGGCCTGGAAGCTTACGCGCAGGACACCTGGAAAGCGGCCTCGAATCTGACCTTCGAAATGGGCCTGCGCTATTCGAACTTCCAGCCGTGGTACGCAAAATGGAATGACATCGCAAACTTCGATCCGAAATTCTTCAATCCGTCGAATGCCGCGGTGGTCGATCCCACGGGCGGATTTCTCATTTCCGGCGATCCCTACAACGGCATTGTTCTACCCGGCAGCGGCTTCCCGGATTCGGCGAAAGGACGCGCGTATGGCGCTTCAGTGCCTGGCGTGGAACGCCTCTTCCACAATTTGCCCCGCGGGCTTGTCAATTACTATCAAAACGCCTTCGCGCCGCGGTTCGGCGTCGCCTACCGGCCTTCCAATAAGACCGTTGTCCGGGCAGGCGCGGGCATTTTCCACCATCGCCAGATGCAGAATCAGAACGCGTTATTGCGGAACGCGCCTAACCAGATCGAGGTATCGGTCCAAAACGGATTTCTCGACAATCCGGGCGGAACCGCAAAGAACTATCCCTACAACTTCGTGGCGATGGCGCTGGACGCGAAGGTTCCCACAGCTTACAGTTACAGCTTTTCGATCCAACGGGAATTGCCGGACGCCATAGTGCTTGACGTCTCCTATGTTGGTAAATCCGCCGTGAATCAGGAACGCACCAACAGCCTGAACAATTTACCGGCGGGAACCCTCCAGCGAAACCCGGGCATCAGCCAGGCGGCCCTCCGCCCCTACGCCGGCCTGGGAACGATCAACTGGACGACGCGCGACGGACGCGTGAATTACAACTCCTTGCAGGTTACGATCGACAAGCGCTTCCATTCCGGGTTGAGTTTTGGGCTGGCTTACACGTTCTCCAAGAGTCTGGGCAATCTGATGAATCTCCTCGCTCCCTCTCAAGCTTACGACCCGACACATTTCGTCAAGGCCTTAGACGAGTTGGATCGCACACATGTACTTAACGCGAACTTCATCTATGAACTGCCTTTCTTCCGGCAAAGCGCCGGCGTGACACGCCTTGCTTTGGGCGGATGGCAACTGTCGGGCGTCTATTTCAGGCGCTCAGGATCGCCGCTCTCCGTCGTAACCGCCGTTGATGTAGCGGGAGTTGGCGTGGGCGCTGGACCACAGACCTACAACGTTTCAGGCAGCACGGATATCCAGGGTGAACGCGGAATCGGCCTGAAGTGGTTCAACACAGAGGCCTTTACACGTCCGGCAGCGGGTACGTTTGGCAATGCCGGTTTGGGGCTCATGCGCGGTCCAGGGTTTCAGAATTTCGACCTGGCCGTATTCAAAGACTTCAAGCTACGGGAGCGTCTAAGCGCCCAATTGCGGTTTGAGTCGTTCAACTTACCGAACCACCCGATCCTGAACAACCCCGGAACCGATCCGCTCTCGGGCACATTTGGATTGGTCACGTCGAAGTTCAACCAGCGGAATCTCCAGATCGGGTTGAAATTCCGCTT
>JANXXV010000648.1 GCA_025350445.1 Bryobacteraceae bacterium
CCGAGATTGTGGTTCCCGTAAAGTTCAGCGCGCCAATCGCCGAGGCCCTCTGTGACGACGGCACAACATCGAATGCCGACGCCGCCTGGTTGGCGGCGATGAAGCCCGCGAAGCAACCGAATCCCATCGCCGCAATCCGTGTTGCCATTAGCGTCATGCCTGCGCCGGCCAGGTAGATGCAAGGTCCTCCCGCCAGAAATGCCACTAAAACAATCCAGAACCGTGACGAATGGCGGCGCGGATAAAGCCGGTCGGCAGCCGTTCCCCCAATTAATAAGCCGAAAGCCGTCCCGATCTGCGGATAGACACTCGCTTCAAATCCTGCCCGCGCCAGGCTCAGAGAAAACTTGTCGAACAGAAAAGTTGGAAGCCATGTGTACATCAGGTACAGCCCAAACGTGGCGACAGAAACATACACCGTCACGATTCGCAGCGTAGGAATCTGGAACAACGCCCCGAAGCTTTTCAGCGTGGCCTGCGGCCCCATGCCCCTTCCGTTGAAGTGCGCTGGAACGCCGCTTAGAAACCTCCATAACGGAATCGCAAAGAGCAGACCGCACGCCCCCAACGCCCAGAATGAAACCCGCCAGTCGAGGCGTTGCGCGATAAGGCCGCTGAGGGATCCTCCCAACGCAACTCCCACTAACTGACTGGTGCCGAATAGCGCTATCGCCCGTGATCGCGTTTCCGGTCCATGCGCATTGGCAATCAAGACATACGCAGCCGGCATGAAAAACGATTCCGATATTCCCAACAGCGCGCGGCACGCCAGTAATGCGCTTCCATTCGGTGCGAATCCCGAAAGAATCGTGAACGTGCTCCACAGCGCCAGGCTTCCGGTTACCACTTTCCGCCGCGGCCAGCGGTCTCCCAAAATTCCAGCGATCGGAGAGCAAGCCCCATACACCCAAAGGAAGAGCGCGCCGGTCAGTCCCAGCACTGTGTCACTGAATCCAAATGTTTTCTGCAATGCCGGGAAGAGTGTATAAACAACCTGGCGGTCGGCGTGATTTAAGACATAGGCGAACCACAGGAACGCGATCAACACCCACTCGGGCTCCAGCCAGCCGCGGCGGCGTTCAACGGCCGCCGCAGATGTCACAGCAATCCCGCGATCGGCGCGCCTGTTTGGTCGTCAAGCGAATTGGCGATCTTAATCGGGCGTCCTATCGGAGTGTCGTATTCTTTTGTCCAATCGATTCCGAAGGCTTTGTAGATGGTCGCAAATACATCGCCCATACTGGTGGCGCCGCTGGTAAGCTTCGCGCCGGTTTCATCCGTCGACCCGATAACCTGCCCGCCCTTGATACCGCCGCCCCCCAGCGCAATCGACCAACTGTTCGGCCAGTGATCGCGGCCCCCATCCGGATTCACAAAAGGCGTACGGCCAAACTCGCCCATCGCCAGCACAACTGTCGAATCCAGCAGTCCCCGCTGTTCCAGATCGTCAAGCAGCGCGGCCAGCGTCCGGTCCAACACCGGGCACAATCGATCCCGATGGCCTTCGTCGTTCTTCGCGTGCGTATCCCAGGAATTGCTATGGAACCCCGCCGCCGTCACGAAGCGGGAACCGGATTCCACCAGGCGCCGGGCCAGCAGCGCGCTCTGCCCGAACGCATCCTTCCCGTACTGCTCTTTAAGACTGTCCGGCTCCTTGGAAAGATCGAACGCATTCCGCACCGCCGGGTTCAACAACATCTTCCACGCCTGCGCGGTGAACCCGTCCATGTTGGCGTGCTCGGCTCCTTCATACGCGGCCCGATAGTGGCTGTCCACCGCCTTCAGAAACGCCTGGCGGCTGTCGACGGCTTGCGCCGAAAGTGATTTAGGTAGACTTAAATCCGCCACTTGGAAGCCGGCCTTACTCGGGTCCGGAATCGCCATCGGATCGACCTCCGGACCAAGAAAGCCGGACCGGAAATACTCCTCGTACTGCCGCGCCTTCTCCCATTGCGGAACCAAAACATGCGCCGGCACTCCATTGCGCGGGCCCGTTTCCTTCGCAATCACCGAACCCAGGCTCGGGAAGTGCATCGCTGGATTCACTTCATGCCCGGTGATCGCGTAGTGCGTTCCCTGCGGATGATCGAAGCCCATAGTCTTCATGGATCGTACGATGGAGAGCTTGTCCATCCGCTTGGCAATCTTCGGAAGCAATTCCGATACCTGAATCCCCGCGACATTGGTCGAAATGGGCTTGAATCCGGAATTCGGTTTCGGGTCCCAGGTGTCCACCTGGCTCGGCCCGCCTTCCAGCCAAAGCAGGATGCACGACTGCGCCTTCCCCTTCGCATCCGCGGTTGAGGCAGCACGCAGGAATTGACTCAAATGGATGCCGAGAAAACCGAGCGAGCCAGCCTTCAGAAAATCGCGCCGGCCCTTGCCTGGATGCCTGTTATACATCATCACTTCCTCTTCTACTCTAATGGTTTTCCGAGAATTCCCGCGAGCACAGCAGCGCCCAAACAAAATCGCGCAGCGCATCCTCGCGGTTTCCGCGCGAGGCAATCAACTTATGAATCGTCTCCCATTCGCCACCCTCCGGAAGCCGCGCGTATGCAGCCAGGTAGAATTCCTGGATTACCTGTTCGTCGGAACGGCCTTGATCCATCAACTTTCGCAACCGGCTTCCAGCTGCGGCGAGCTTTTCCTGATACGCGGCTCCGGCGAGCATATGCAGCGCTTCATTCATATTCGCTTTGCCGCTGCGTTCGGGTAAAGTCAATCGGTTCGGACGACCATAGATATCGAGGAATCGCGAATAATACAGGTCGGGCTGGCGAACTGTGATAGCTCGCGTACCCGCTGGCGCTTGCCCCGAATCTTTCGCCGTATCCGAAATTCCTGTCGCAAAGATCTCCGGGATTCCTGTCACCGCGCTGATGGCATCGAGCATCACTTCCGCGTCCAGCGCTCGCGGCGAGGCGTGCGAGTAATTCGTGTGGTCTTCTCTATTCGCATCCACCGGACGTCCGCTCAGTTGGTACGTTCGCGACAAAGCGATTGTACGGATCAGATAGCGTAGATCGTACTTGTGCCCGCGGAATTCAGACGCCATGCGATCCAGCAGTTCAGGATGGCTGGCAGGATTGGTGGAACGGAAATCGTCCACCGGATCCACCAGGCCGCTCCCGAACATATAGCTCCACATCCGATTGGCGGCGGCTTCGGCAAAATACGGATGAGAAACCATCCAATCCGCCAGCACCTTTCTGGGGTTGTCCCTGCCGCTACTCTGTACCACCGTCCCATCCAGCAGCGCTGGCTTCACCTCGGCTTTCGTGCGCGGATGGTACAGCTTGATCGATCCATTCACGTCGCCGCTGCCCATAGCTTCATCGGCGGGATGATCGAAAACCACGTACTCCGCTCCCGTGTCGCCCATCTTAAACACCCGGCTGAAAAACGCTGCCAGCCCCCAGAACTGATCCTGGCTCCACGCTTCATACGGATGGTTATGGCACTGCGCGCAATCCAGCCGCCTGCCGAAGAAGACGCGAAACTCTTCCGCCATCGTCTCGCCCGCCGGTCCGATTACGTCGTACGGAAGATAGTGCCGCGTTGGACCGTCATAGCCTTGCGCCGCGATCCGCTCGCGAGCCATTTGATCATACGGTTTGCCCGATGCTATGCTCTCGCGAATCCAACCGGCGTACATCTGGCTCCATTTGAGATTGATGCCGTTTGGAAACACGCCAACCCGGAACAGGTCGTCGAACCGATAAGTCCAGTAGTCCACAAACTCCGGCGTAGCCATTAACGTATCGATCAACTTGCTTCGCTTGGCTACGTCCTTGCTTGCCAGAAATTCGCGGGTGCGCTCAGGCGGCGGCAGCGTGCCGGTTAAATCGAGACAAATGCGCCGCAGGAATTCCCGATCGCTTGACAACTCCGACGGCGGAATGCGGAACCGCCGCAGTTTTTCGAAAATGAATTTGTCGATGAAGTTCGATTCGGGCGGATCTGCGTAAGCCGCCAGCGGAGGACCGATTACGCCGACCGTGGCGCTGGCGGCCAGACCGGCGGCCCGCACTAGTACGGAGGTCTCGCCCAATCGCCCCGCCTTCACCGTG
>JANXXV010000670.1 GCA_025350445.1 Bryobacteraceae bacterium
GGATGGATCGTATTCCATTGGCGAGTATTTCGCGCAGTCTCCCGGCACGGGTATCCGCTCCCGGCCCTATTCCACGGACATGAGCATCAATCCCTTAACCTATTCGCAGTTGGGGAATGTGATCTTCCAGCCGGAGGTCCATGCCGACGGAGAGATCTGGATGGAAGCGCTGTGGGAAGCACGCGCGGCGCTCATCCGGCAGTTTGGTGAGAAGGAAGGCCGGAGGAGAATCCGGCTGCTGGTGATTGATGGAATGAAACTCGCCCCTCCCGCGCCTAGCATGGTGGATGCGCGCGATGCGATTATCCTAGCGGATCGGGCGGATTTTCAAGGACAGAGCGGGACCCAATTGTGGGCCGCTTTTGCGCGGCGCGGCCTGGGGGCGTTGGCGCAGAGCACCAGCACTTTTACAACTCACGTCAGAGAATCGTTCGATACGCCGTCGAACACCGGCAAAATCGGGTTCTACGAGGACGCCATCATCCAAGGTGAGCCGGTGCGCGTAGTTTTATCGGACGCTAACCTCGACCAGCCGGCGGTTAAGGTGCAGGTCACCAGCAGTTCGGGCGACCTGGAAGACCTGCGGCTCTCGCGGAACGGAACGGTGTACACCGGGGCGCTCGCTACCGTCATGTCGACAGGCGCCGTGAAGCAGGACGGCGCACTCTCACTGATTCCCGGCGACGCGATTTCGGTTTACTACGTCGACGCCAATGCCGGCGGCAGTGCCAAACTGGTGGAGGCCACCGTGCCGACCAAAGGCACTTATTCACTAACCGTGGCGAATGCCGAGTTCACGTTCGGCACTGAGACGGCCCTTCGGTTTCAGGCTGCGGCGCGGTCGTTCCGGCGCTATGATCTGCCTTTCGACTTTCCTTATTTCGGACGCAACTACCGGTCCCTGCGGCTCTACAATAACGGCCTGCTGGTTTTCGAATTTCCGGCCTCGCCCACTTGCATCGATGCCGCCGGCTTGGGCACTTACGCCGCTATCGCACCGTTGTGGATGGAGTTGCGAACATCGGGTACGGCGCAGCGCAATGAAGACGTTTACGTCAGCCGCCCCGGCGACAACGCGATCACGTTTAGATGGGCCGCGGAGACTTCACCGCCCGCGGCAACGGGAGTGGCGCCGGTGCCGCTGAACTTTGCGGCAACGCTATTTGACGATGGCCGCATCCGGTTCAACTACGGTGCGGGAAACGTGGGAATCGCTGTACCGTCGGCGAATGCCGGTTGCGGGGATTCCGCCCCCGTAACCGGCATCGCCAGTGGGTCGGGATACGCGTTTTCAGTTGGCGGCTATTCGCGCGTGCCGGATTTGAGCAATGCCCGGACGCTGCTTTTCAGCCCGCCCTACGGCTTTTCCAGCATTCCGGTGGGGCAATTGGAATCGCCGAAGGAAGGCGATAGCGCGCAGGGGGTCCTTTCGGGATCGGGCGTCGCCTACGATTCCGATACAACATTATCCGCTGTTTATGTTTTGTTGGACGGCGTGAATGCCGGTTTGGCCAACATTCGCCGGCCGCGCGCGGACTTCTGCGCTACGAACTCTGTAAATGGATGTCCGAACGTGGGCTACACATTCAACTTCGATATCGCGGCGTTGAAGCTGGCGCCGGGAAATCACAAACTGAAGCTGCGGGCCGTCAACTCGCGGTACGCTTTCTCCGACTTTCCGGAAACACCGGTAAACATCCAGATCGGCGCAGGTTCGGGCCGCCTGCCGCGCGGCGCTATCGAGACTCCTCTTGCGGGAACGGAGATCAAAGGCACTGCCAACATTAAGGGCTATGCGTATCTGGAAGGTTTGCGGATTTTGAATTTGGACCTTTTGGTGGATGGAGTCACGTACGGCAGTCCGCGCTTGACGGTGCGCCGCGACGACATCTGCGCTGGTGTTACGAATGCGCCCGCCTGTCCTTTCGCCGGGTTCACCTTCACGCTGGACACCGCGGCGGGGAGCGTGTTGCTGCCGAATGGTCCGCATACGCTGCAACTCCGCGTGCTGGATGAGACGGGCCGCTTCACGATTTTGCCTGAAGTATCGGTGGCGGTTACGGTGAACAATCCGGCGGCGGCTCTGCCGGTGGGAAGGCTCACGAGTCCGGCGAACAACGCCAGGATTTCGGGAACCGTCCACGTTGCGGGTCTGGCGTACGATGCGACTGGCCTGTCGCCCACCGTGGATTTACTGGTGGATGGGGAAGTGCGGGCTTCGGTG
>JANXXV010000746.1 GCA_025350445.1 Bryobacteraceae bacterium
GCGCGGCACCGGCGCCTCGGCTGGACCAAGCACCTTCAGATTCTCCGGCGGCGGCGTTAACAGGTGCCCTATTTCGCTACTGATCCGCAGCGCGTCTTCCTGTTTCTCGCTGCGGATCAACACGTTCGCCAGCGCGCTGAAGGGTGGATAACGCATCAGCTTTCGAAACTGCAGTTCTTTGGCGTAAAATGCGCGGAAGTCGTGCGTTGCCGCCATGCGCACGGCGTAGTGATCGGGATTGATGGTCTGCACCAGCACCTTCCCGGGCAGATTGCCGCGGCCGGCGCGGCCCGCCACCTGTGTCAGCAATTGGAACGTACGTTCGGCGGCGCGGAAGTCCGGCATACCCAGTCCAATGTCGGCGGACACCACGCCCACCAGCGTTACATTTGGAATGTCGTGACCCTTGGCGATCATCTGCGTCCCCACTAAAATGTCGAAGTTTCGCTCGCGAAAGCCGCTCAGGATGGTCTCGAAATGCTTCTTGCCGCTGACAGTGTCGCGATCCATACGCGCGATCCGCGCCGTGGGGAAGTGCTGATGCAACTCGTCCTCCACGCGTTCCGATCCGAAGCCCAGGAAGTGAATGTGCTCGCTATGGCACTTTGGGCACACCGTCGGCACCTTCTCGGCGTGGTCGCAGTAGTGGCACAGCATCCGGCGGTCGCGCTTGTGGTAAGTCAGAGTGACGGCGCAGTTGATGCATTCCAGCTTCTCGCCGCAGGACCTGCAGGAAACGAAGCTGGAAAAGCCCCGCCGGTTGTGCAGCAGCATCACTTGCTCACTAGCTTCCAGGCGCTGGCCGATGGCGTCCAGCAACTGGCGCGAGAACGTGCTCTGTTTGCGGGTTTCAAGAAATTCAACCCGCATGTCGATCAACTCCACCTCCGGCAGCGGACGTTGCTCGATACGCTCAGGCAGTTCGAGCAGCCGGTACTTGCCGCGCTCCACGTTATAGCGGCTTTCCAGGCTTGGCGTGGCCGAGCCAAGCACGACGCATGCCCCGGCGGCTCTGGCGCGGACAATGGCTACATCACGGCCGTTGTAGCGCGGCGAATCCTGTTGTTTATAACTCTGATCGTGCTCTTCATCCACCACGATCAGGCCCAAATTCTGCACCGGCGCAAAGACCCCGGACCGCGTGCCCACCACCACGCCCGCCGACCCGGATCGAATTCGCCGCCATTGTTCGGCGCGCTCGGCATCGTTGAAGGCCGAATGCAGAATGGCAACGCGGTCTCCGAAGCGATGGAAGAACTGCCCGGCCATGGCAGGCGTAAGGGCGATCTCCGGCACCAACAGCAGCGCACTGCGGCCCAGGGCGAGCGTGGCCTCGATGGCGCGCAGATAGACTTCAGTCTTGCCGGATCCGGTGATGCCGTGCAACAGAAACGCCTCGAACTTGTGCGTGGCGATGGATGCCTCAATGGTGTTGAACGCTTCCTGCTGCCGTTCGTTCAGCGTAGGAACCGGCTTGAAGGGATACGGTGCGATGGCGGACGGCTCCACTTTTAACGACACCAGTTTCTTGCGCGCCAGCGCCCGCGCCGCAGTGCCGGCGCCAGGGACGGCATCTTCCACTTGCTGCAAATTGTGCGAGCCGGGATGCAGTTCCAGGTAACTCACCAGTTCGCGCTCAGACTTGTTCAACTTGGCGCCTTCCGGCCGCAGGATGTACTCCACTCGAAGCCGCGCGGCGGAAGCACGCATCGGATCGCGGTCCGCCTGCACGTCTTCCACCTCAAGAAATCGCTTCTTCTCCAGAGCCTTCAAGGCCTTTACCGCCTCTGGGATTTTCTTTGCGATATACGATCCGGAAAGCGGCCGTTGTTCCAGCAGCCGCAGCAGCTGGATCACCGGTTCCTCGCTTGGATTGCCCAGCAGTAGTTGTCTGGCCGCATCGCGGCCCGCATCGGTAAGCGAGTACATCTTCGACGTCCGCACTTCTCCGGACAGCGGAATCATAATTCGCAGCACGTCGCCAAGCGGCGCGCAGTAATAAGCGGCGATCCACTGTCCCAGCGCGATCAGGTGCTCTTCGAGGACAGGCTGTTCGTCCATCAACCGCAGCGCTTCCCGCGTCGCCACCGCCGGCTGTTCGTTGTGCACACGCAGAATCACTCCGGTAAGCTTACGCGACCCGAAAGGCACCAGCAGCCGGCACCCCGCCTTTGCGCGATGCCGCAGCGTTTCGGGAAGCAGATACGTGAACGGCCGATCGAGCGGAACAGGAAGGCTGACGTCGGCGTACACGCTGTTACTCAACGTGCTAATCAATCAGCCCGTAGATTGGCTTCAGTGCCGGGTAGATGGCTTGGAAGACGCGGTGCAGCTTCTGGTAACGCGCCGATTCAATGGGCCGCGGTTCAATGGATTCCACTTCGCGGATAGTAGCCCGGCATGCCTCTTCGACGGATGCGAATGCGCCCGTGCCCACCATCGCCAGAAGCGCCGCGCCATATGCCGAACCCTCCTGCGAGGCAAGCGTCGTCACGCGCTTCGCGAAGACATCCGCGAGAATTTGTTTCCAGAAAGCACTGCGGGCGCCGCCGCCGGAGATGCGTACGGAAGTAACCGGAACACCCATCTCTTCCATGACCGCAAGCCCATCCTGCTGGCTGTACGATACGCCTTCGATGACCGACCGGATCAAATCGGCCCGCGTGTGTTTCGCTGTAAGCCCCACCCAGGCGGCGCGCGCCGTAGCATCCAGGTGCGGCGTTCGTTCACCCATCAGGTACGGCAGCCAAAACAGCCCCTGCGAGCCGCACTCAGCCGTTGCCGCCTCTTTGGTCAAGTCGCTGTATTCTTCGCCCGGCGCAAGCTGATTGCGCATCCATTGCAGGCTAAGGCCGGCGCCCTGCGTAACACCCATCACGTGCCACTTCTTCGGGACAGCATGGCAGAACGTATGCACCCGGCCCCGAGGATCGTAGTGCGGTTCGTCCATGTGCGCGAAGACTACACCGGAGGTTCCCATGGTGCAGGAGACGATGCCCGTTTCCACAATCCCGTTGCCCACCGCGCTGGCCGCCTGATCGCCGCCGCCGCCAACCACCGGCGTTCCGGCCGCAAGTCCCAACTGCGCGGCCACTGCCGGCAGCAGCGTTCCCGTGATCTCGCTCGACTCATAAACCGTCGGCAGAATGCCGCGATCCAAGCCCAGCGCATCGGTCATATCAAAGGACCACGCACGCTTAACGACATCGAAAAGAGACGTGCCGGATGCGTCCGATACTTCGCTGGCGAATTCTCCCGTGAGGCAGAACCGGATGTAATCCTTCGGCAGCAGCATCTTCCGGACGCGCTCGAACTGCCGCGGTTCGTTATCGCGAACCCACAGCAATTTAGGCAGCGTGAAGCCGGTCACCACCGGGTTCGCCGTGCACTCCAGCACCTTCGCGGCCGTAACCGTGCGATTGATGAAGTCCACCTGCGCCTGGCTGCGCTGGTCGCACCAGATCAACGCCGGGCGGATCACCGCATTGCTCTCGTCCAGCAGCACCAGTCCATGCATCTGGCCGGAAAGTCCAATTCCCCGGACTTCTATTCCGGTGACGCCTGCCTCCGCCAGCACTCCCTTCACCGCGATCCGGCAAGCCTCCCACCAGTTCTCCGGCCGCTGCTCCGCCCATAGCGGACGCAGCATCCGCATGTCGTCATGCGCCGCGGTGAAAGACGCCTTTACGTCCCCGCGCGCGTCCACTAGAAGCGCCCGCGAACCTCCGGTGCCGATATCGATCCCCAGCCAATACATTATTTGGAGCCCTTCTCCTTCGGAGCCATGAAAAAGCGCTCCGTCACTCCGGTACCCTATCGACAATAAGCCGCACCAAAAAACCACTCCCTAACGGTCGCGGCTCAGATACACAGATACGTCGCACATGGGCACCGGAATACCATTCCGAGCCGCGACCGTTAGGGAGCGGTTGCAATCGTCGCATCATCCCGCAACCCTATCGATTCGGAAACATATGTTGCAGCGGCAAATACGCCGCGCCGTAGAGACCCGCTTCATTTCCCAGCGTCGCCTTCGCGATGGTGGTCTTCGCATTGCGATAGGTGAACGACCGCCGCTCCACCTCGTCAAACATCGCCGGAGCAAATTGTTCCCAGGCCGCCAGCACGCCGCCGCTCAAAAGGTAGAGCGGAAAGTTGAAAATATTGATCAGCGTGGCCAGCGCGATTCCCAGCGAACTGCCCATGGCGTGGAAGATCATCTTCGCCGTCGCGTTGCCCGCCACGGCCATGTGGAATACATCTTCGGAAGTAATGTTATCGCCCAGACTCATCATCCGGGCCATACTGACAATCGCCGTCGCGGAGGCATGTTTCTCCACGCAGCCGTAGTTCCCGCAGCCACAGGGATTGCCGTTCGGAACCACCGTGATATGGCCCAGTTCGCCCGCCATTCCCACACTGCCGTGCAACACCTTGCCGGCACTGATGATGCCGCCGCCGATGCCCGTTCCCAGCGTCAGCAGTACCAGATCGTTCACGCCTGTGCCTGCGCCGATCCATTTTTCGCCCAGTGCGGCAGCGTTCGCGTCGTTCTCCAGAATTACCTGCGTTCCCAGCCGGCGTTCGATTTCGTCCCGCACCTTGAAGCCTTCAAACTGCGGCAGATTGTTCGATCCGGCAACAATGCCTTCTTCCATCAGGATGAATCCGGGTATGCCGATTCCCACTCCCGCCAGGTGCAGTGAACCAGCGTCGCCCTTCAGTTTCTGGATGGCCTGCACCATATCGCTAATCACCGCGTCGCGTCCGGAAGCCAGATCCGTTGAGCCGGAAATCTTGTCGATCATCTTGCCGTGTTTGTCTACTGCCGCGGCGCGCAGATTGGTGCCGCCCAGATCCACCCCGATTGAATAATCAGCCATGAAGCCGAATCATAGCAAGTTTCAACGGCCTTGCTGCAAGTACCAGCGCGACACTACTTCCATGGCTGGTTTTCCCCAGGGAGTGAGCGATAAATCCTCGGGACCCCCATGCCCATCCGTGCCGACTTTCCACCAATAAATCCCCTGGAACCACGGCTTGTGATAGAAGGCTTGCAGGATAGCTTCGTAACAACGGGCCTGCTGTGCGATGGCGATCTTGCCAGGCCGTTCCGCCCACGGTTCGCGGTGCGATCCCTCGAAGCTGGCGAAGCCCGCCTCCGTGAAGATGACCGGTTTCTGGAACTTCGTCTGCACGGCTTCCACTTTCCGCACGATCTCTGTCGTCGAGAGGTCGTCCGGCAAAGGGTAGTAGTTATTCAGCCCGATGTAGTCGAGCTGATCCCAGAAGTTGATCGTTTCAAATTCCGGCCCTTGCGTCGCCGCATAGACAAGCGGTCCCGGATAAATCTCATGGGCGCGGGCGATGATCCTGCGCCACTCCGATTCATACTTCACCAGCTTCTGGAACTCGACGCCGACGCAGAACATATCCGCATGAACACGTTTCGCCAGCCCCGCGTAGTGCTCAACGAATTGAAGGTACTGCGCAAAAAACGCAGTGCGAATTTCGGCGGAAGAGAATTCCAGGTCTCCCGGGTAACCGCCCTGCAACATCGTCTGCGGCTTCAGCAGCACCTTGATGTTCAACTGGTGCGCCACGCGGGATAGCTGTTCTATACCTTCATCCCCTTCCATTCTTCCGCCCCAGCGCACGCCCCCGGTATTCCGGTCGACGAAGCCGTAAGGCACTAGCGCAATAGAGTTGACGCCATTCTTAGGCAGATTGCGCAACATTTCCCGCGCGCTCTCCGAAGGATAGCCGCCGGGGAATTCCGCCGTGAAATTCACGCCCTTCTGGAAGAACATCTTTGGAAAGGGAAGGTCTGTAGCGATAGTGGGCAGCGCGGCGATGGCTGCATTCGCGGTGTCGTGCCGCGTACGTTCGAATGCCTGCGCGCCTGCCCGGCCCCCGCCTGCGATCAAAAGGGCCAGCGTCATTAGGATGGCCACCGGATGCCAGGTGATCGCAGCGCCCTCACCGCGGCGAACAGGCCAAAGGCTAACCAGCAGAGCCCCTAGCGCGGCCGGAGCCAGCAGCATTGGTACATAGAACGATGGCATTTGCCGGTGAAACAACAACAGCCCGGCTGAAGCCAACACGACGGCTGCCGGAATCACGAACGAGGCGTAAAGAATTCCAATCCGGCGCAGATAGCCCTCAGGCGCCAGGCCGCGAAGCATCAGCCGCAGCCCCGCGCATAGAATGCCGAAAAAGACCAGAGCGCTGGCAACTTCACCGGCGCCCCACTGATTCCTAAACACCATTCGCGTTACTAATTGCGGCGTCCCCACAGCGCCAATCATCGCCAGCGTCAACCCCGCGCAGACGGGATGCTTTCTCGCACACAGCGCAAGAATAGCGGCCGAGCCAATCGCAACAGGGACGGATGGACCTCCGGATCCGCGCTTCACCGGAACAGGAACCGCCGGACGGCTGGACGCGCTGACGCCTTGGAAACCAACCGAAAACGTGGTCAGCGTATGTCCGAAGAACGCAACCTTGCCCAGCGCCGGCGCCGCGAACAGCAGGAACGATGCCAGCCAGTAGGCGGGATACAGCGATAGCAAACAAGCGAGCCAGGCCGGCCAAAGTTTTTCCGTTTGCATGCTCTCCTAACTTACGCCATTCCGGCGCGCCGGTTGGAGACGGCCTCGGATGTTCGCAGGTAACGCGGGTAGATTCGCAACCGCTTGACCTCGCCAAACAGGGCCGGCGCGACCTTTGTTTTCCGCATGCCGTTCACGTTGCCTAATTGCGAATCAAAGCGGCCCCAGCCATATTGCCTGACGGCCCCGCCATCGTTCAACACGCCGTCCACCACCACCGGGATGATCTTCGGACCCCCGTCTACCATGAACGCCACATGCTGCCACACGCCGGTTCGCAAAGTACCCTCATGGGCGCCGGGATCGCTATCCCAATTCGATTCGCGAGATAATGTGCTGGCCAGGCTCGCCTTCCACGCCCTTGCCGGTGGTAAGCACGCTCAGCCAGTTTCAGTCGCCGGTGATCACCACGTAAGGCTGATCGCTATAGCGCCGGTCCGGAGGCATAGCAGCGGCAGGTTGCGGGCATAGTACCACCGCACCGCTAGCCAGAATGAAATCGCGTCTGTTCAGTCTCATCGGGAGTGATTGAAACCACTATATAACTGCCGCGCTGAAACCCCGCTTGCTAATCCCGCGTCTCTTATGGCAGGATTCGGGAATAACGAAAAACGACTCCGTTGTCGATATGTCTCAACAAGGAGAGTATATGGACATCATTGGTGATCGAAAGTTCGTCGAGATTCCGGGCGAAAAGCAGCATGAGCTTCCGCCGCTCTTCGTTCACTCGACTGCACGCATCAGGCACTTGAATCGCGTGGTCGGCATGGCGAATCACATCATCGAATCGGAAGATATGATTCCCGCCGGGATCCTGGATGAATTGGTTCCTGAGGGCGATGTGGACCGCCGCAAAATGGATCTTGCCCTGAACCTCGTCGACCAGTACAAGAATCTGATCAACCACTGGCAGTGGGGGAACGACATTCTCGAATGGATACGGCAGTGCGAGAATACGTTCGACATCAACCGTGAATTGCGGAACGTTTTGCGCCATGATGTCTGGCCACATGCCGGCCGCAGCAGCTTTGTGACACTGCTGGCCGACAAAGCCGTCGATACGCACGGAATCGAGTTGCAGAAGGCCGTGGGACTGCGCCTGACGTTCCGGCAGCCGCCGCCGATCACCTGCTTCTCCGATCAATTCCTGTTTTATCTGAACGGCACTATCGCCTCTACCGCTTTTCAAACCTGGACCCACATGGTGCCAGATCCGGTGTCGAGCTTGCCGCCGGAACGGTTCAAGTTTCAGGTCTACAACATGTAACGCAGCAAGTAACAGCGCGACCCTGCTACCATAACCGTTTCTATGCGGATCGCAGTGGTTGGACTCGGCTTTATGGGTAGCATGCACCTGAAGGCGTTGCGCGGCATTCCCGGCGCAACGCTCGCGGCGGTGTATAGCCAGGATGAGAAGAAACTAACCGGCGATTTGAGCGCCATCCAGGGCAATCTGGGGGGGCCGGGCGAAACCTTCAACTTCTCGTCCGTTACGAAATATCGCGACATTCCCGCCCTGCTGGCCGACTCCAGTATCGACGCCGTCGATATCTGCCTCCCCACGAATCTGCATTCCGAGACTGCACTCGCCGCGCTGCGGGCAGGGAAGC
>JANXXV010000807.1 GCA_025350445.1 Bryobacteraceae bacterium
GGTGGCCATGTGCTTCAGGTCTTCATTGCTGGTTCCCTCCGGCCTCCGCCGCCCCAGATTGATCTTCAAATGGTCGCAGCCGAAGTTCTTGATAAACCGGACCAGCTTAATGTGGTCATCGTAAAGCTGCGCGTGCTTGGATGGATCCTCAAAGAGTGTTTCCATCGGCGCTCCATTGGATATGGTGACAAATTGCACTCCGATGTCGTCCATCCGCTTCTGCACTTCCTTCGGCTTGTTGTATAAATCAAGCTCGACGAAGTAATGCATAAAGGTCTCGACGTAGTGGTAGCCAACATCGTGTGCGTCGCGGAAGGATTGGAACATATCCTTCTCCCATCCGCCGACGGTGTTGGTGGTGTAGCCGATCTTGTATCGGGATGGCTCGGATCCAAAAACCTGCGCTGCAAGAGAAGCGCCTGAGGCCTGCAGGAATGCTCTTCGATTCATGTTCATCATGTTCTTCCTAGAAAATATACTTCAAAGCGAACTGGATCTGCCGCATGTCGTTCGCGGTATTTGTGATTCGACCGAATGCCGGATCGGTAAATGTCGCGTGCGGGACGCCAAAATTGGGGTGATTCGGGATGTTGAACGCTTCGAACCGGAACTCGAGTTCGTGCCGCTCAATAATGTGGAACCGCTTCATGGCCGAGAAATCCCATTCAAACAGCCGCGGACCGTTCATCGTGTTACGTCCAACGTTACCGAAGGTAAAAGAGGCGGGAAGAGCAAAGGCGGCCGGATTGAACCACAGTTGCGGGCTCGGCCCCCCGGCGGGAGTCAAGCTCTGCCCGCTGTAACTCGGGCGCTGCGTGCCGGCCCATCCATTGTTTGCGACGTCCAGCCCGCCCAAGACCGTAAACGGCAAGCCGGATAAGGCAGTGACAATGCTGCCGACTGCCCATCCTCCTACCACTGCATCCACCAATCCGCCGTGGTCCAGCCACTGCTTCCCTTTTCCAACCGGAACATCCCAAAGCAGCGACGTCACCAGCCGGTGCCGCTGGTCAAATGTGGAAGAAGCGCGTTCAGCCCGCAGATTATAGGGGTCCTGGGGAAAATCGATGTCATTCGAGTGCTGGCGAATTCCGCTGCTTCCGTCGATGGCGTGGGAGTATGTATAGCTGACCAGGTAGGTGACACCGTGCGCAAAACGTTGTGTCATTTTAACGGTTGCGGAATTGTACTCGGAGTTGGCGACGCCCGCGACAACCTGGATCAAGCCAAGCTCCGGGTAAGCCCGGCGCGCATTCACTGCGCCCGGACCGGCGGCAGGAATGTTAAAAGGCCACCATCGCTCCATCTTTCGGCCGCCATTCCCGGTGTAACCAACTTCTAGCAGCGTGTCATCCGTAATCTGCCGCTGTACGTTGACCAGATACTGAAAAATGTACGGCGTATGGCGGTTGACCTGGTCGGCCAGAATCTGCGGTGTCGCCACAACCGTGGTTCCCAGGTTCGAGAATGGAAGCGCAAGAGTCAGATTCGGGAAATTGTTAAGGGCGGTCTCCTGACGCCGCGCCTGCAGGTTCCGAGCCAGATCGAAGCGGGCGTTGCCGATGTCGTGCGCATAAAACATCCCGAATCCAGTGCGCAAAGTCCAGCGGTGCGTCGGGCTATAGGCAATGCCGATGCGCGGAGCGAAATCGTTGGTGTCGTTGTATACAAGTGAATTGGGAAGTCTGCCATCGCGCGCTATCTGCACCGTTGGCGCGTAACGGAAAGGGATGCTCTCATAAAAGTCGCCCGTCCCGGCACGCACCAAAGTCGGGTGCTGGTTCGGATCCAGCATCGATGGAATCGCGGCGTTGATCAAGTTATTGTGCTTGTCGGTGTAAGGGGGTGAATACTCGTATCGCAGGCCGAGGTCGATTGTCAGGTTAGGACGGATCTTCCAGGTGTCGGCGACATAGTAACCCTGAGAAGTAGCACGTAGCTGCGCGCCAACCAGGCCGAGCGCCGCGGCACTGCTCTGTACCTGCCCCAGCATATAGTCGGCCATGCCATAACCCGTGTTCGCCGGAGCCGCCGGATTCTGGGTTGCAAACCCGGTGAACGTGAACGTTCCCCGCGTATAGGAATTGCCGGTCTGATTGTAGCGCAGGCGCCGGATGTCCGCGCCCGCCCGCAGCGTGTGCGTGCCCCTCACCAGCGAGACGGAATCGGACCACTGGAAACCATTGTTGTGGTTGATATAGGGCGCATCGCCATTTTCGCCGAAGCCGGTGAAACCGGTAATTCCGATGGCCGGCAGTCCATAGATCAGCGGCGCCGGCGTAGCCACTCCGCCGATGCCTCCAATATCGCCCAGCACGTTGTTTTTGAAGGCGCTGTATTGCAGGTTGGAGTTAATGAACCGGTTGTAGCCGAAGCGGAACTCGTTGACCGTGGATGGGCCGAAGATGCGGGTGTTCGAAATCATCGCCTGCTGCACTTGCGTTTTCAGAAAGGTGCCTTGCTTGGGAAGCGTAGCCGGTGAGAGCTGCGATTCATCACCCCAACTCCAGCGTCCAAACCAGGTCGATTTTGTATTTTCGGCGTAATCTATGCGTGTGCTGAACTGGTCGTTGTCGATGCTTTGACTTTCCGTGGCTTGATAATTCGTAGAAAGTCCCGCCCCGGCAACGTTCGGCAGCCCGTAGTATGGCAACAGCTTTACGGCGCGCGGATCCAACCGGCTAGCCGGAATCATGTTGTTGGGGAAAGGCTGAGCCGTTACGATGCTTCCGCTCTGCACACGCGTGGCCGCGTCGAAGATCGCCGTCTTTGGCAATAACGACGAGAAGTCACCGGCGCGCATGGCAGCGGTCGGCAGGCTCGCGTATTCGCGAATTCCTTTCCGGTCCCGTACGCCTTCAAAGTTCGCCATAAAAAACAGCCGGTCTTTACCGGAAAACACTTTCGGGATGACAATGGGGCCGCCAAGGGTGAATCCATATTGATTGCGTTTGTAGGGATCCTTGGCCGTTCGTGCGGGCGTGAAGGAATAATTGTTCGCGTCCAGCAACGAGTTGCGCAGGAACTCGAACGCGGTGCCGTGGTACTGATTCGTGCCGGACTTCGTGGATACGTTCACCTGACTCGCGTTCCAGCCGAATTCAGCCGGATAGATGCCGGTCTGGACCTTGAATTCCTGCAGCGCGTCGATGGAAGGAAGGAAGACGTAGGTATTGAAGTTGGAATCCGTGTTCTCCACCCCGTCGAGTGTGAAATGGTTGAATTCGCTTCGTGCCCCTGAGACACTGATATTCTGCTGAGCCCGCTGGCCACCCTGCCGGGCGACCGCAAAACTGGAGTTCGCGAAGTTTGCCGCCACATTCGGGCTTAACGACACAAGTTGGAGAAAGTTTCGCCCGTTAAGCGGAAGCTCTACGATGCGCTTGTTCTCGATCACCGTTCCGGTCGATGCATTCTCCGTCGTCAGCAAGGGCGCGCTTTCGTCCACTTCGATGGCTTGGGAGGATTGGCCCAATGTCATTTGAATATCGATGCGGGATGTCTGCTGCACCTGCAGAGTAATGCTACGCCGCACCACGGGTTGAAAGCCCGGCATCTCAACTCGAATCCGATATTGGCCCGGCAGCAGCGCGGGAAAGCTGTAGAGACCGGATGCATTCGTCTCGGTCTGACGGTTAACGTTGGTTTCTTCATTGACGGCCGTGACCTGTGCTCCCGCAATGAGAGCGCCGGTTGGATCGGCAATTTGTCCGGTGATTTCACCGGCCGTTTGCGCGAAGAGCGGCGCTGTCGATAACGGAGCGAACAGCAG
>JANXXV010000851.1 GCA_025350445.1 Bryobacteraceae bacterium
AGCGGAACGCCGGACTGCGCCTGATTGATGCCCGATATTTCCCAGCCGCCAAGCGCCATTTGCAAGAGCCTGTTGTTGCTGTTCTTGAAGAATGGCATGTTGTAAATATAGTTCGCCACCAATACGTGAGGGCGATCGAAATCCGAGAGCCCGTAGTAGCCCTGCGCACTGTAAGCGTTCGGCAATACATCCGTCAGGCTCGATCCGTCATCGAGCGATCTTGCATAAGTGTACGCCAGCCCGAACTGAAGCCCGGAGGAAAAGCGGTGCTGCACGCTCACCTGCAATCCGTCGTATCGCGAGTGCCCGCCATTCTCGGAGATACCAATTACGCCCATCCCGAGATACGGCCGCAGCGCATTCGCATTGATCCCTGGATTCGCCTGCAGTGTTCCGGGCAATAGTTGGTTGATGTTCCGCTTCCGCTGGTTATGGATGCCGCGGCGGCCTACATAGCCAACCTGCACGGTGGTACCCCAACCCACTTCGCGCTGGAAAGTGCCGTTCCATTCCCAGGCCGTAGGAATCTTGAAGACCGGGTCCTGAATCGTCTGCGTGAAGGGGAATGCCCGTGGCGTGGCGCCGCCGGGAATATCCACCACGCCGTTTACCACCGATTCCTGAAGCTGAAATGGTGCGTTGCCGCCGAGCGCGGTATCGCGGTTGATCGCCGTGCGGTTTGCGAACGATCCTCCGCCGGCGCGGATCACCATCTTCGGAGAGAAAGCATACGCGATGCCCACCCGCGGTTGAAATACGTTCCAATGCGTGGGCGAGAGTCCATCCGGCAAACCGTGATACAACCGGTCGAACTGGCCGGAATGAAGAGCTGGAATGCGTCCGCCTTCGGCCTTTGGGACGCCCGTTCCTGGAATTACGATGCCGTTGTACTGATCTCCGCTCACAATGAATCCACCCTTCGGATCCACCACCGGCGCCTTGGCGCGATCGTAGTATTGCGGCAGGAACTCGGCAAGGTTGCCCCACTTGCTTTTCCACTGCGGCCAGATGGACCAGCGGATTCCGTATTCCAGTGTGAGTTTCGGCGTCACCTTCCAGCTATCCTGCGCAAACAGATCGAGCGACGTGGATACGTATGGCGTGTAGGCCTTGGTTCCGAACTCCGAGTATGTATCGAAATTGCCTAAGATTGCGTTGGCGATTCCCAGCCCGGTTGTGGCCGGATTTCCCGAATCGTTGAAAGTAAAGTCGCCGTTCTGATTCACCGTTGTGCCCGGTCCAGCCGTCGTTCCCTGGATGAAATCGTTTTGCCCGGCATGTTCCAGATACGCGCCGAATTTCAGGGTGTGCGTGTTCCAGATCTTCGTCAAATTGTCAGACCAGCCGTAAACAAATCCCGCCCACGATCCGGGATATGGGCCCGCGTCAAGCGTAGTGAGACTCTGGAGTCGGATGCTCGGAACCTTCTCCGGAGCGATCTTCGTCCCTGGGTAAAGAAGCGCGTAGTTCAGCCCATAAGCGCTGCGCTGGCAAGCGGTGCAGTAGCTTCCAAACTGGATGTCGCCTTTCCCGTCGGAGTTGGCTGAGAAGTTGAATTCGTTCACTAACGTGGGCGAGAGCGTGCTGATCAGGCTGGCCGCGGCAATGCGGTTAGGCCTGGACCAGACCTCCTCCATTCGCCCGAACGTATCTTCGAAGGGAGAATTGAAATGCCACGGAGTGTGGGTTCCGCGGATCGAGAGATGCTCCATGTCATTGATCAAATAGTCGACTTTGATGGTGTCTTTGCGCAAGTCCGAATGAGTGGATTTGGTGCCGATCCAGTTGGCGGCGCCTTGCAAAAATCCGGGAACGGGAGTTGGGTAGATATTGAGCAGCGCTTGCCCGTTCCGGCTGATCCGCGATGCCGGAATGATATTCCCTGGGAAAGGCGCGTTAGCCGCCGGATCTGTTATGGCGCGCACGCGCTTGAAAAATGGGTTGGCCACATCCAACAATTCACTGAAATTCCCATTGCGCATCGCAAGACTCGGTACCGTTCCGGTATTCGTCGTCTCGTAACGCCGCTTCGTCCACTCTTCCGCGAAAAAGAAGAACAGCTTGTTGCGGTCTTTGTTGAAATGTTTCGGGACGAAGACGGGCCCGCCCACATCGAATCCATATTGATTGAACCGGTATGGCGCAGCGCCGCCGGCGATCTGCGACAGCGGGCTGTGATTACGCGTCCAGGTGTTGGCATCGAGCGCCGAATTGCGGAAGTTCTCTACCAGATCGCCGTGCAAACTTCGCGTTCCGCTCTTTGTGACGAAGCGAATCTGACCGGACGACGAGCGCCCGTACTCCGCCGAGTAGTCGGCAGTCAAGACCTGGACTTCCTGCACCGTGTCCACATCGAGCGCGCCCAGCATCGAGCCGGAAGACCGTGTTCGCGTCGCCACCGCTCCATCCACCATCACTACATATTCGTCGGCGCGGCCGCCGTTAATATTGAAGCCGCCGTTGCTCACGCTGTCCGGGTCGAACGTTCCGATACCGGCGCCGCTGACTACGCCAGGCGTCAGCGCGGCGAGGTAAATGGGATTGCGCCCGTTCAGCGTGAGGTTTTGAATTTGCTTGTTATCCACCAGACTGCCGACCAGCGCCGAATCGGTCTGCACCTGCGCGGCGGAGGACTCAACGGTAATCTGGTCTGAGATGGCGCCCACTGTTAGTTCGATATCGGCGCCAATCTTGGATTGCGCGTCCAGTACGACTCCGGTCCTGACATACTTCTTGAATCCCGTTGCTTCCACGGAGACGTCGTAGACGCCCACGAAGAGCTGCGGAAAGATGTAGTAGCCGTCCTGATTGCTGGTGGTCTTGCGCTGCTCGCGGCTGCCCTGGTTCGTCGAGATCACGGTGGCGCTAGGTACGCTGGCGCCGGTGGTGTCGCGGATGTAACCCGATATCTGACCCGCGTCGAACTGCGCCGAAGCGGCTCCAGCCAGTCCAACCAGCAACAAGCTACTGCAAAGAATTCTGTTCATAGCTATCTCCCCGAAACAATTCCCAACGAAATTGAATTTTTGGAACTTTACCCTGAATGCTTTCACTGCAATAAATTCTATCCGATTCACTCGCGAAGCGGTGGCCTCACCGCCGAAGAACGCTGCGCGGTGACGCTTGGGTATCATGAAGTGTAAGCCTATGCTGACTCGACTTAGTTTGTTCCTTTGCGTTGGGGCGTCGCTGTGCCGCGGTGCGGAGAACACGTGGAACGCGAAGGCCGCGGCTGCTTATCTGGATCGGCGTGCGGAGTGGTGGATGACGTGGCCCAACGCCGCGCGCGATCATGATACATTCTGCGTGTCGTGCCACACTGCGGTGCCATACGCGTTGAGCCGGCCTTTGTTACGGCGGGCGATGGGCGAAAGCGCGGGTACAGCCACTGAGCGGAAGCTGATTGCCAACGTTGGAAAGCGCGTTCGGCTTTGGTCTGAAGTGCAGCCGTTTTATTTCAGTAATGCCAGTGCGCCGAACCGGAGTGCGGAATCGCGGGCAACGGAAGCGGTTCTGAATGCGCTTATACTCGCTGTTTCAGCGGGCGTGCAGGGCGGGTTGTCACCGGATCTGCCAATCGCGTTAGAAAACATGTGGGCGGTACAGATCGCGGACGGCGCTAATCGCGGAGCCTTTCCCTGGCTCGACTTTCACAACCGGCCATGGGAAGCCGACGATTCGCAGTATTACGGAAGCGCTCTTGCCGCGGTGGCCGTAGGCATGACGCCTGCCGATTCACGCCGCAATGGTCCTGAACTGCGCCGGATCGAGTTGCTGGTTGAGTACCTCCGCCGCGGTTTCGGATCGCAATCGCCGATTAACAGGACGGTGGCGTTATGGGCGGCAGCGAGATTACCTGGCATCTTGACCGCTGACGAGAAAGCGGCGCTGCTGCGCGATCTGGCGGGCGCGCAACGGCCGGACGGAGGATGGAGCCTGACGGCACTCGCGGGTTCATGGAAACGCCACGACGGAACCGCCCTGGAAACGGCGAGCGACGGCTATGCTACCGGGCTGGTGGCATATGCCATGGCTGGCGCAGGTGTGCCTAGGACTGAGCGATCTTTAGCCGCCGGGCTGCACTGGCTCAAGCAAAACCAGTCGGCGGCGGACGGACGCTGGGTTGGGTACTCGTTGAACAAAGAGCGGGACTTGAATTCGGATGCCGGCCGGTTTATGAGCGATGCCGCGACCGCATATGCAGTGCTCGCTCTGACCTCGGAGCCGTAAGCCGATCGCCGCTCGTGGAGATCGAACGCCTGCGCCAAGTTTTGCCCGGAGACGTATTGCTTCATCCGCTCCGAAGTGCAAAAGACCACAGGCAAGCCGCATGCTCTTTTACGTAGGCGGGATCAGCGACAAACAAGAATCCCCTTGGCGCAAGGCCCTGGAGGTCTTCGATGAAGACCTCCAAAACTGGAATAATCTGAGTCTGTTCCCGGATGATCGAGAGATACCCGCCGATGCTGTCGACGCTCTGCAAGTGAAGCCGATCGGCCTGCAACCGCCGCTCCCGCCAAAGTTCTGGCTGGCGCGCCAAACGATCGGCTTGTAGGATGCAGACATACAAAAACGATGGACGCCCGATTCCTTCGCCACGCGTGGCGAATTCCGTTCCGTGGGCCCGTCCAACAGCATATCCACTCCGTCCGCAACGCCCTTCAGACTGTAGGAATGGAACTCGCCGGCGACGATGACTTAGGCGGCAGGGAGCCCTTCGGCTCGCGCGGAAGATCGGCAAAGTGCCCTGGTCCAATGCCCCCGAGTGCAGGACCGCACGCACAAACTGTCATCCGAGTACTCCGGACGCGCCCGCAACCAAAATCCGCTTCATGTCATCGCCCTCCGGAGACGTCGACGATCGTACCGGTGATGTAGGACGCCTCCTCGGAAAGCAGCCAGAGTATCGCCGCCGCTACCTCCTCAGGCCGGCCGCCGCGTTTCATAGGAACTGAAGACTTTACGCGATCCACGCGGTCCGGCTCGCCACCCTTGGCATGAAGTTCGGTGTAGATGAACCCCGGTCTAACGCCGTTGACGCGAATCCCTTCTTCCGCCACTTCCTTCGCCAGTCCTATCGTAAAGGTGTCAACGGCTCCTTTGCTCGTCGCGTAGTCGACGTACTCGCCGGGTGCGCCCGAACGAGCTGCCCCTGAAGACACATTTACGATACTTCCCCCGCTGCCGCCATGCCGGGTGGACATTCGCCGGACGGCTTCGCGCGCACAAAGAAATGGCCCAACGACGTTGACCGCGAAAATTCTCTGCAACCGCGCCTCGTCCATTTCGTCCACCCGCATTTGACGCTCCAGCGTTGCTGCGTTGTTCACCAGCGCGGTTACACGGCCCAACTGCCGGTCCACCTCTTCGAACAGAGCGACCACTGCGGGTTCCGAACGGACGTCGGCTTGTAGCGCGGTCGCACTGCCGCCGCCGCGCTGAATGGCGTTGACAACCTGGACAGCCTCGTCGTGCCCTTGCCTATAGTTGATACAAACCGCGTAGCCGCGCCGTGCCGCCAGAAGCGCCGTGGCTGCGCCAATCCCGCGGCTGCCTCCGGTAACAATCAGAACCTTACCGCAGGACATCTATCAACGGTTTCCCGGCGTTCGCCACCGCTCCCGCATAGTCCTCCCCGAGCAAGGCGGCCAAAGTGGCGGCGATCTGGCTTTGCGTCACCGGCGCGATTTTGGATCGCTCACCCAGCGGCTGCGTATCCGGACCCAGAAATGCCATCCAAATATATTTGGAATCGGGTATCTTCACGCCGTGACTTTTCCACTCCAACGGCGCTTCGCCGCGGCCGTGGTCGGTGGAAAAAATGAGCGTCGTCTTGCCGCGGTATTGGGGCATGGATTGCACCGTGTCCCAAAACATCTTGAGATAAGCATCCACGCGGTGGGCCGAATGCAAGTACTCGGCATAATTGCCACCGTGCGCCCAATCGTCAGTCTCTCCCAAGGAAAGGTACAGGACACGCGGTTTCCGTTCCTTCAGGTATTCCAGAGCGGTGTGGAACGTCAAGGAATCGAATGCTTCGTCAGGCCACACGCGTGGAGCTTCCGCCTTCAATTGATTGAGCAGTTCCATACTTGGTGTGATGGACCCGGCGGTGAACGGATCGTACCCTGCGTTCACCGGAAACCCGGCCCGTGCGGCATTGAATATGTATGGGAACACATCCCAGGCCCCAAATGCCGCCACTTTGTTCCGGAAAGCCGGCTTCTGGTGCAGCCATTCCAGAACAGTCACATTGGAATTGAGAATCTTGTCGTTGCTGGTGATACCCGGATCGGGAAATCCACAGAGGGTTTCGCTGTACCCTGGATAAGAGAAGTTCTTCCCGTTGGTCACGAAGGCGTCGGACTTCAGATCGCGGTTCCCGTAGATCTGGCCGTCCTTCGCCACGGTGCCCCACAGGAAGGGCATCAAAGCTTGGCGCCGCGCCGCCGGTGTTTCCCGCCAATAGGCTGCCTTTAATGCGTCCACGCTCGATTCGGCGGTATTCTCCTTGGTCAGTAGCGAATCTTCCGCTCCGGAGAAGACTTCCTGCAAGCGAAGGCCGTCTGTCATCACGAAGATGATGTTTTCCGTCTTGTGCGTCGCCGGTGGCGCTGCGAAAGCGGATAGAAGGGCGGAACTAAATAGGATGAAGCGAAAGATGGCGTGGTTCACTGGGATTTTCCTCTGGCCTGATGGGCAGACTAGCGGTATCCTACCATGCCGGAACTATAGCGCTAGTCAGATCCCGCTGGGGACCGGAGCGTAGTCGTACTGCGTAGTGAATGAGCTATGCCGCGATTCGGAGGCGCGCTGTTTGCGGACCTGTCCCCGGCTTCGATTGTGCGCCTTCGGTCGGGCAGTTTCCGTTTCCGCCATGGTCTGGTACGGCTGGATGCGAGCTTCCAAAACGGCGCCCGCACACTCATCGCTCCCCTGAACCCGCGATACCTGCTGCGGGGCGTAGGTCTTGAACATCTGATGTTCCAGCCCGGCGCCGGCGCAAAGCGCGCTGCTTAACAGAACGGGAACCGAAAGCTGAAGGAGACGAAGATTACGGAATCTGTTGTTCATTACTTCTCAATACTACCCGAAACCGGGACTTTTTTACCAGAACTTTAATTGCTTAGTACTGGAACCTTAGTTCTCTCACTCCAGTATTTTTCTAGAGATCAGGTCCGCCATATGCTGCTGCGCCGGATCGCCGGAGGCAGTCAGTCCTTCGACAACTCCCGCGCGATCCACAGCCGATCGGTTCTGGCTGAGTTTCCACTTGCCCTCCAGCCGGGCGATGCGGATCTCGATGCCCACGATCCCTTTCAACATGTCGCGAATGAAGCTTGCCGGGGCGTCGTTGATGGACCAGCGATCGGCGAAGCCAGCCTCATGCGCGTTGGTGAGGTTGCGCAGGTGGGCCTCCAGCAGGGCAGGATCGTCAAATGTGGCCAGGGTTCCGTGGGCGTGAACCACGGCGTAGTTGTAGGTAGGCACCACGCTGCCTGTCTCCAGTTTGGAAGGATACCAGGACGGCGTGATGTAGGCGGCGGGCCCTTGAAAAATCGCTAGAGCCGGCATGTTCGGAAGCGAATCTTTCCACTGGCTATTGGCTTTGGAAAGATGTCCGCGCAGGGTTCCCAACGGCGCCGGTTCAGGATCTACAATCAGCGGAATATGGTTGGCCAGGAATCCATCCGGCCCCAGCGTGACCAGTGCCGCGAGGCTGTGCCGGCCGATCAAGCCGTGGAGAATATCGACGCGCTCCTCGCGGAAATGGGGCGGGATATACAAATACGATCTCCGTCAGTTTCCGCGCTTCACCCAGTCCATCTTGTAGTAGAGCGCCTTCTCCATCAGGTTCACGTGCGCCCGGTATCCGGCCGGATCGATAAAGGGATTCGGCCCGCCCTTGCCCAACTTGGCGTACTTGTCCGCCAGGCCGTAGAACTTTCCGTGTGAGGCGAGAAAGATATCGCATGGCAGGGACTTCAGCACTTCAAACGTTCGCATGAAATCCGGCAGCATGTCCGGGTAAGCCTTGTAGTCGAAGAGCTGGTGCGCGTCGTTCACACCCGCGCTTCCCAAGATGAGGACGTCGTAAGACTTTCCATCCTCCTGCACCTGCATGGTGTAGGTGGTGTTTCCCTTGGTGTGGCCGGGCGTCAGATGAGCCACCAGCCGGTTCCCGCCGAGCGTCACTTCGTCCTTGTCATAGAGAACGCGGCTCACTTTCACCGGTGGAAAGCCCATGCGCGTCCCCTTGGCGCCGCTCTCCATCACCTCTACATCTTTGTCCATTACCATCACCTGCGCACCAGTGAACTCTTTTACCCGCGCCGTGCCCGCGCAGTGATCCCCGTGCGCGTGGCTGATCAATACAATTTTGATGTCCTGGAAGCGAAAACCGAGTTTCTCCACGCTCTTTTGGATCAGGGGAACCGAATCGTCGAAATTCGGATTGATCAGGATGTGACCCTGGTCTGAAGTGATCAGGAAGGAGGCGTAGCCGGCTGTTCCAACGTAATAGACGTTACCCACCACTTTATGTGCAGGGTAAGACTGGTTGTCCACTTCCCTGGTGTGAACTTCCGCTTCCCAGGGCAGCAGGATGGGCGGCAGGGACTCGGTGGGTATCCTCGGCGCCGGGGGTTGCGCAAATAGAGTTACGGCGATCACGGAGAGTATGAGTAAGGGGCGCATGACTGGATGGTTGAGAGTATATCACCGGCTACGGCCACCCAGTTTGACACTGCGGCGGGAGTACGCAAAGGTATACCCGTTGTGAACCGTTTCCGGCCATCCAGACTCGCGTTAGCATTGGAGCTGTTTGTTGGTGTCAACGCCATGCCGGGGCAGACGGCCACCTTCCAGACCCGCTTCGTCACCGCGAACGGCGTCAAGCTGCACTATGTGGAATGGGGCGGCAAGGGCGAATCGCTGGTTTACCTGACGGAACTGGGCGGAATGGCGGACGGCTTTGACCCGATTGCGAAGAGGGTCACAGGCCGTTTTCACGTCATAGGGTTGACGAGGCGCGGGCAGGGAGAATCGGAGAAGCCGTCGTCCGGCTATGACGTAGACACCCTGGCACAAGACATCACGGCGTTTCTCAATGTCCTGAATATCAAGCGTGCAATCCTGGTCGGGGTATTCAGTTGCCGGCAACGGGGAGACCGGGTTTGCAGGGCTATATCCAAAGCGGGTGGCGAAGTTGGTCTACCTGGATGCCGCCTATGACCACGCGAGCGATCGGGAACTTTTTGACCGGGTTAGATCGCAGTTCTCCCTCTCGCCGATCAAGTTGGGTGACCCATACCTGAGCGGAATCTTCGCAGGTTCGAACCGGTTCCACCCGGACTACGCCCGGCCTGCTGGTCTATAAGATTCTACTGCGCTACTGGGAATGGACCCCGGAAGACGACGTGCGGCCGCTGATTTTCCTGATGAGCGACTAAGGTGATGGCGCCTGCGCTGAGCTTTCATGTGATCTACGACGCGCCTCCTGCTTGCACGTCGTGGGATGAGACGGCGCGTAAGAAATTCCAGGCGTATTGGAAGGAGTATGGCAATGCCTTTAGCCGGGGACAATGGAGCGATTCCGCAACGAAGTGAGGCACGCCAAGATAGTAGCACTGCACGATACGGGTCACTCGGAATTCCTGACCGACCCCAAGCAACAGGATATTGTCGTCCGCGAAATGCGAAGTTTTTTCGAATGCCATTGATTTGACTGCGGCGACACACTCGCGGACGGGCTTGTTTTTTAGAATCGCAAGTCGTAGCATTTAAGCAGCGTGCGTGTTCCACTGGCACAGTCCGGGCCCCAAACGGAATCGGGCGAGATTCCCGACAAGCTTTACTTCCGCATCGGGGATGTAAGCCGTTTGGCGGGTGTGCCGACCTATGTCTTGCGCTATTGGGAGACGGAATTTCCTACTATTGCGCCGAAGAAATCGGGAACGGGGCACCGCCTCTACCGGCGCAAGGACGTCGAGATGGTACTGGAAATCAAGCGGCTCCTCTATGAGAAGCGCTATACGATTGAGGGAGCGCGGAAGGCGCTGGACCCTAAATTTGAAATACCTGTCCGAAAAACTTCGGCGCCGAAATTCGCGCAAGGCGACCTGTTTCCCGCAGCCCCGGCGGATCTGACTGGCATCCGAGGCGAGCTCGCCGCGATTCTCAAACTTCTCCAGTAATTTTGCTCTCTGAATCTCGCTCTAAGACGATAAGGTCACTTGGGAGTAAATCAGGGTGATTCGGCTTACGCGGATTAATCGTCAAGCGATAGTCTTGAACTCCGACTTGGTGGAACATCTGGAATCGACTCCGGATACGGTGATCACCATGACGTCGGGGCAAAAGCTGGTGGTGCTTGAGAGTACCGATGAGGTAGTGAAGCGAATAATCGAATTCCGGCGGGTCCTGACGGAGCGCAAATCCAATTGCGAGTACCAGGATAGACCGGAATGAAGCCGAAACGAAAAGCTGACCTTGCCACCATCCTCGGCATCATGGTGGCGCTCGGTGGAATGGTCGGCGGCTTGATTCTGGAAGGCGGATCTATCCGGGACGTCGGGCAGGTCACCGCGGCCATCATCGTGGTTGGCGGAACAATCGGAGCTGTAATGGTGAATACGCCCATGGAGATACTGATACGGGCCTGCAAGCGGCTGCTCTCTATTTTTCTCTACACTCCGATATCGCCGGGTATAATCGCCGAGGAGATCATCGGTTACGCTACGAAAGCCAGAAAGAACGGCATCGTTTCACTGGAGCAAGAGGCGGCCGAAATTCAGGATCCGTTCTTGCGGAAGGCGCTAAACCTCGCAGTGGATGGCGCGGACCTTCAGGAGTTGCGGAACATGATGGAACTCGAAATCGCGATCGAGGAACACCATGTCGAAGCCGAGGCCAAGGTGTTTGAAAGCGCCGGCGGGTATGCTCCCACTATCGGAATCATCGGCGCGGTGATGGGTCTGATTCAGGTAATGAAGCATTTGGCGAACATTGATGAGGTAGGGCATGGGATCGCGGTGGCGTTTGTTGCAACCGTCTATGGGGTGGCGCTGTCGAACATAGTCTTTCTTCCCGTGGCCAATAAGATAAAAGCCCGGGCGCATGAGGAAACCGAGAGGCGCGAGTTGATTCTGGAAGGTGTGGTCAGCATTGTGGAGGGGCTGAACCCGAAGCTGATACGGACAAAATTGGAGATCTACGCCAGGCACGAGCCGATGAAAAAGGACGCTGGGCCGGAAGAAACTCTTCCCACTGAGAAGGCAGCGTGAGGAAGCAGAAACGACACCCGGCTCATGAAAATCATGAGCGCTGGCTGGTGTCCTACGCGGACTTCATCACATTATTGTTCGCATTCTTCGTGGTGATGTTCGCCTCCAGCCAGGCGGACAAGTCCAAAGCCAAGAAGATGTCGGAATCGGTGAAGAGCGCCTTCGAAGAAGGGCACTTTTCCGCCGCGGTTGCCTCCATTTTGGGTGGCACTGTCGATGACAAAGGCAAGGGAAACGCCCAAATGAAGGGCGCCGGTGGGGAGAAGAAAACACCTCCGCCGCCCGTTATCCCGCCTACTGTCCCGCCCAAAGTAACTCCCGAAAAGCTGGCTGAGTTGATGCCGTCACTGCAACGCCTGACAACCGATTTGAAAAAGGAGATCGCCGAGGGCAAGATCCAGTTGACTCTGGAGCAGCGCGGACTGGTAATCAGCTTGAAACAAGCCGCTTTTTTCCCGTCCGGGGGAGATGGCGTCGCAGTCGAGTCGTTTGCCAGCATCGAAAAGGTGGCGGAAGTGATCAAGAAAATACCTAACCCGGTACGCCTGGAAGGGCACACCGACGCTGTCCCGATTCACAATGCCCACTACCGCAGTAACTGGGAGCTTTCGGCCGCCAGGAGCATCGCCATGCTCGAGATTCTGGACGCTCGCTTTGGTGTTCCGCGGGCGCAGATGGCAATTTCGGGTTATGCCGAATCAAAGCCAGTTGCGTCGAACGACAGCGAGGAGGGGCGTGCGCAGAATCGCCGCGTGGATATCCTGATCATGAACGAGCACGGCGCGCAGGGCGAACCTGGGCGCGCCCAGTAATAAAACTTTCGATGTATCCTCGAACTACTTCAACGCCTCAAGCACCGACTTGGCCGCACTCTGGCCCGCGGCTTTCTTGGATAGACCTTCGCCGCGCGCTGAATACGCCGATCCCACCTGAACCTCTACGACAAAAGTCTTTGCGTGTTCCGGGCCATTCTCCTTGGCAATAATGTACCGCGGTTGCGGAAGACTCAACACCTGCGCACGTTCCTGCAACGCGGTCTTGTAGTCGGCAACGCGGTCTTCTTCGCTACTGTCCTTGAGATGCCACTCATCCACCAGTTTGCCAACGATGAAATCACGGGCCACATCCATGCCGCCGTCCAGGTAGATCGCCGCAATCACGGCTTCCAGCGCATTGGCCAGCAAGGCACGCTTTTCCCTGCCGCCACTCATCTCTTCGCCGCGGCCAAGGTGCAGGAAGGCACCCAAATCCATCGCCCGGGCCACCAGATGAAGATGGGCAGCGCTAACCAGATGCGCCTTCAGCTTTGATAGCCGGCCTTCAGGATACAACGGATAGCGGCGAACGAGACACTCGCTAACGACGAAGCCAAGGATGGAGTCGCCCAGGAATTCAAGTTGTTCGTTGTCGATGAAGCCGGCCTCACTGCCCGGCTTCTTCTCAAAACAGAGAGACTTGTGGGTCAGCGCACGCATCAAAAGTTCCCGGTTTGCAAACGGGCGGCCTAAGTTCACCTCCAAAACCTGCAGATCCGCGGGCATCTTCAACGTAAGGATTACGGCTTCTTTACTTCCACTTGCGGCGGAGGAGCCGAACCGGTGGTGGAGGGTTTAATTGTGGCGGACTTCAGCTTCATCGCGTTCATTTTTTCGCTGGTTGCCACCTGCTTGATCTGCGGGTTCAGATCGGGCATCGCCATCAACTTGTCAAGCACCGGAATTGCCGCGTCCGGTTTGCCGCTCAAATTATAGGCCGCGGCCAGGCGCACCATCGTCGCCTGATCCGGCACCGGGGCAATGTCAGTGCTGGTCTTAAATTCGCCCGCAGCCACGTCGTACTTCTTGCGGACCATCGCGGCCAGTCCCAGCGCCTCGTGGGCCTGTGCCAGATAATCTTTCTTTGCGGTTTCCCACTGCTCATCGGTGATATCGGGCCGGGGTTTCGCGGCGGCGTTGATCAGTTCAATAGACTGGCGGGCGTACTTTTCGGACCGTTGCAACTTTTCTTCTTTGTCGAGATCGAATTCGCGTGTCTTCTGGGCAATGCCATTGGCCAGCATCAGCATCGCCGGGTAATTTTGCGGGTCGGCTTCAATGGTGCGCTCCGAGTAGATCACCATCTTTTCGAAATCGTTCTTTTGTTGTGCGGATGCCGCCGCTACCTGCAAGGCAACGGCCTTAAACTCGGTGTCGGCGAACTTAGTCAGAAGGTTTTCGGCGGCGGCGATGCGCGCGTCGGGCTCAGTGGCGGTGAAGATCGCATTGACAGCATCCACTTCTTTCTGCGATTTCGGCTTCGGCTGCTTGGCCGGCTTCTGGGCGAGCAC
>JANXXV010000864.1 GCA_025350445.1 Bryobacteraceae bacterium
CGGCGGCGAGGTGACGGTGTTCCCGGGGAACTACGAAGATTACCTGTGGCGGAAATCGGGTAAGCCATTGGATCTTCCGGCGGCGGATCTGGGCCTCACGCCGAATCAGGTGCCGGGGCATGCTACGCCCGCGGCGGTGGATAAAGGGAAGCGCGTGAACCCGATGAAGATCCAGAAGTTGAAGGATCGTTGCGCGGCGATTGAGGCTGAAATCGAAAAGACCGAGGCGGAGATTGTTCAGCTTCAAGCAGATCTGGGGAACTTCAAGAGCACGGAGGAGACGGTGCGGATCAGCCAACTGGCAGAGACCCGTCGCTCCGGTTTGTCGGCGTTGCTGGCCGAATGGGAACAGCTGTCACAGGAATTAGAGGCGGCCGGCTTGCCAGTGGGCTAGAAGCCGGCCGCTGCGATCTACCAGTAAACCTTCAGACCCATCTGCATCTGCCGGGGCGTGTTTGCCTGGCTGGTGACGATGCCGAAGTTGCCGGCGTCCAGATTGGTGCTGCCGGTTCCGAAAATGGTCCGGTTCAGCAGGTTGAACGCTTCCGCGCGCAGATCGATGCGGATGCTTTCGGTAACGCGGAAAGTCTTCGCCAGACTGACGTTTTCGTTCTGTCCCCAGTACGTCCGTACCTTCGGGTTATAGCGGGTGGCGGTGCCGAATCCGCCCACGGGCTGCACGGGGAATTGGGCCTTGGTGATGAGGAAGCGATCGACATTGGGATCGAACTTGTCGCCCGAGATCGGAGCGCGCCAGTTTTCATAGCTGTCCACCACCGGACGCGTTTGTCCGTTGAAGATCGGCAGCGGGTTGTTGCGCGTCAAGGCAATCGGGGTGCCGCTGTTATAGACTTGAATCGCCGACAAACGCCAGCCGCCCACTACATACGCGAGGATGCCGCTGGTCAGCCACTTCTCGCCCTTGCCGAACGGCAGGTTATAGAGCGTGGCGAACTTCAGCACGTGGGTCTGATCGTACTGGCCGATTGATTTTTCCAATCCGCGGTTGTACTGATCCATCGCCGCCGAACCATTCGCGAAGTACGTATCGGAATCGGTCAGCAGTTTCGAAAAAACATAATTCCACTGCAAGGTAAGTCCCTGGGAGAAGCGGCGGTCGGCCTTCAACACGAATGCATGGTAGGAGGAGTGCCCGCTCTTATCGCCATTCTGAACGCCGGTGGAAATGGTCTGGTATTGCGGGTACGGGCGGAGCGCCTGGTTGACCGTCCGTGTACGGGACAAAAGGAAGCTGGGGTAGGGAACCTTGATTCCAGCGCCTACCGCCAGCGGAGAAAGAATGTCGGCGCGCAAAATATTTCCTGCCTGTACGGTGCCGTACTGGGCTACTAAATTGTTGTAGGTGGCGGTGGGCACTTGGTTATAGTTCAACAGTCCGGTTTGCAGGTGGGTGCCTACGCTGGCGTTGTAGCCGGCCTCAATCACCATATTGCCCTTGACTTCGCGCTGGACGGTGAACGTCCAGAACAGATTCTCAGGAGCCCGGGTGGCCTCCCGTCCCTGCCACCAATCCACCGAATTGCCGTTGGAAAAGGCGGGATCGATGAGCGGAGGAAGCTTATAGGCAGGCAAGCCCTCATCCAATCGGAATGTCGGCTGCACACCTTGTGACGTGTTGTCGAATTGATACTGCCCGATGAAGCCGGCGAAATGGCCGCTGCCTTGTACGGCAGTGACGCGTGCAAACGAACGTCCGAAGCCGGTTCGAATGGTGGTCTTCGTGTCAGGAGAGTAGGCGAGGCTGAGGCGCGGCGAAAACCCTCCATACCAGCCTGGCACCAGGCTGCGGGTGCCTTCCCGCCCCGGGCCGTTTCCAGCAAACCATAATGCTCCCAAATAGCCGTCGGCGCCTGGATTCGGTCTGGTTGGATTGAAGTCGGAGTATTCGTCGCGGGCATTGGTCGGAGGCTGCGTGAAGTCGTAGCGTAGTCCAAAATTCACCGTCAGTTTGCGGGTCACGCGCCAGTCGTCCTGCGCGTAAAATCCAAAGTACGGATAGTTCTGGTTTACGAATCGAATGGTTTCGGTGCGCCCAAGATACGCATCCCCTAGCAGGAAGGAGGCGAACGAGCTGCCGCCGCTGGCCGGGAACGAAGTAGCGCCCGGAATGCTGGTGCTAAGGAAGTTGAAATCGGCGCGCCCGGCGATATCCTGTTGGCCGACGCCGTTGGCATTCTGATTCTGATGCTGGAATCCAAACTTGAAGGTGTGCGCCCCGCGGATGTAACTCAAGTCGTCCTTGAGGCCCCAGCCCGGCTGCTCGGTCCCGTTGAAGGATGCCTGCCCCCAACTGGTGTATTCGGTGAAGTTAATGGTGGGGAAGTTTTGATTGCAATCGATCACATTCTTGATGCAGACTTTGTCTTTCCAGTTCTTATCTACATTCGCCGAGTACGCATTCTTGATGAAGGAATTCTTGGCGAACGAAACGTGATTCACCATGTTGGAAGAGATGGTCCAATCGTGCGCCACTCGATACGCGTCCGTATCCCATGCCGTGATCTGGCCGTTCCACAGCGGTTGCGGCAGGCCCGGGGGGCCGTTCTCGCCGGGATTCTTGCGAAACTTCGTCGAGTTCCACAAGAAACTGACGCGATGTTTGCTGCCGATAATCTGGTCGCCCTTGACGCTCCACTTATCCACCGGGTTCACTTCGGTGCCGTTGGTGACGATGTAGTTGTTGCGCACGTAACCGCTGGTGCCCGGCGCAAAGCCCCGATTCGGCGCTACGCCCTGGCCGAAGGCGGCGATGGCGCTGGAGGTCTTGGCGAACCGGCTGACGGGGATTTGGTTATTTGGGAATATGTCTCTGATCGACCCGTTGCCGTTCGGATTCGCGCGCGTCGTCGCGGGATCGTAAATCGCGAGGGGCTTGTTGTTCTGATCCACCCATTTACTGAAATCGCCTTTGTACATTTCCGGCGTCGGCACCGTGAGAATTGTGGCGTTGGCGCCCGCGCGATTGCGGAAGCCTTCATAAGCAACGAAGAAGAAGCTCTTGTTGCGGCCATTGTAAATTTTGGGAATCCACACCGGACCGCCGGCGGAAAAGCCGAAATCGTTCTGGCGGTAAATGGAACGCGAGGTGGCGAAGAAGCCGCGCGCGTCCAGCGCGTCGTTACGAAGGAAGTCATACGCGGAGCCATGAAGCTGATTGGTGCCGGACTTGGATGCGAAAGACATTACGCCGCCGCCGGCTTGTCCGTACTCGGCCTTGAAGCCGTTCGTGTCCACGGTGAATTCGGTCAGCGCTTCCACCGAGGGAGTGTTCAGCGCCGCTTCGTCGGTGTCGCCGGAACGGTTGGTGCCAACGCTGTGCCCGTCGAGAGTCGCGTCCCAAGCGGCAGCTTGCCCGCCACCAATCGACAGCGATTGGCCGCTACCTTTCGCTTCCGAGGCTACGGCAACCAGGTTGAACGGGCTGCGCATGCCCCCGCCTACAACAAGCGGCAGTTCATCCACCAGCTTGTTCTGCACCTGGCTTGAGACCTTCGCATTTTCAGTTTGCAGCGCTACGGCGGCGGCGGAGACTTCGATGGATTCCGAAACTTGCCCAAGTTGCATTAGTGCGTCCAGGCGAACCGTTGTTGCGGCTGAGACAACTAGGTTCTGTTGCAGGAAGCGTTTGAATCCAATGGCGGTGATTTCAATCCGGTACACTCCCGGCGGCAGGTTCGGAACGTTATACTCACCGCCGGAAGTTGTCGTTGCCTTGGTGACCGCGTTTGTGTCGCGGCTGACGACGTTGAGTTCCGCGCCGGCGACGGCAGCGCCTGCTGGATCGGTGACAATCCCGGTGATGTTGCCGCGCTCGCCTTGCGCGTTAAGCGCAAGCGGGCAAACCGACAGTAATATGGCAATTCTGAATAACGTCATTAAGACCCTCCTTGAAACTGTAGCTGCAACGTATCAAAGTTGAGTCCAGGTTCGCAACCGTTCAATGTTATATTAGGCAAAGAAAAGGCGAACGGTGGCGGGAGACATACAGGAACAATTAGCCGTTCTGCGGCGCAGAATCGCAAAGATCGACAGCCGATTCGCGCAGAAGGAATCCGCAGCGGTTGCCCCGGCTCCCGCCTACGGGCTACAGACCGCCAAACACCTCATCGAAGAATGCTGCAGCGGGTCGGAGATACAGACGCCGTTTGGTGCTCACTTTGAGACGGAGAAGCTTTACGAATCGCACCGCCGCCACGGCAGCTTCGATCTTTCCGCATTGAATGAATTGCCGGAAGATCTTCTGGACGCAATGTCGGAAGGGTCCATCGCCCGGTCGCACTGCTCGCGATGGGCGTTTCTCGATACCGAGACCACGGGACTTGCGGGCGGCTCCGGGACGTACGCGTTCCTGATTGGCGTGGGGCGGATAACCCCGGAAGGGTTCCGGCTGCGCCAGTTCTTCATGCGCGATCTGGGTGAAGAGGCAAGCGTGCTACACGCGCTGGCGAACCATTTGGCGGAGTTCGACACGCTGGTAAGCTACAACGGCAAGGCGTACGACCAACCGCTGCTGGAGACGCGTTTTCGCATGGTTCGCGCGCGCCCTCCGTTCGCCCGGATGGAACATCTGGATCTATTGTTCGGCGCACGGCGGTTGTGGAAGCTGCGTTTCGATAGTTGCCGGTTGGTGGAGTTGGAGAATCAGATCCTGGGCATGGAGCGCGAAGGCGATCTGCCAGGGGCCATGATTCCCTACGTTTACTTCGAATATCTGCGAACGAAGGAAGCATTCCGGGTAGCGCCAATTCTGCATCACAACGCGCTTGATATTCTGACGCTGGCTTGTTTAACCGCGATTGTGCCGTGGGCGTTCCGGTCTCCGGAAACGGCTCCGCTGGCTCATGGCGCGGAGATGGTGGGCCTGGCGCGATGGCTGCGGCGCGTGGAGCGGCATGAGTCCGCGCTGGTGTTATTCCGGCGGGCGATTCAAAAGGGACTGCCGGACGAGTTGATGTTCCGAACCATCTGGGATATGGCATTGCTCGAAAAGAAGCTGGGCCGGGAGCCGGCGGCGGTCTCGCTTTTTACAGAACTTGCCGAATGCAGGAATAACCACCGGTTGGCAGCGTTCGAGGAACTGGCGAAATACTACGAACACCGCGAACGCAATTACGCGATGGCGCTGGAGTTTACGTTAAGCGCGATTGCGGTGCAGGATTCCGATGGGCTCCGGGGAAGGCAGATGCGTCTCGAGCGGCGGCTGGCGGCGAAACGCCCGCGGCGGCTACTCCTCGGCGAGACTTAGGCGGCCGTCCGTTGTCTTGTCTACGAAATATCGAGTGATTTGGTCCTTGACGATTACTGCGAATCCGGAGTCGGTGGCCAGCAGCAATTTATCACCGGCGCGCAGGAATTGCAGGCCGATGCCAGGCAATTCAAATTTGCGGATGGCATTCGAGTTGCGGTCGAATCGAAGTAATCCTCCACCGGACCCGCCATACTCCCCGTTGTGAATCAACGCCATCCATACGGCATCCGCCTCGACGTGTATCGCGGAAACTGAATAGTCAGCGATTTCCGGTGGTGCGTAGAGATGATACTGCTTTTCGGTGGTATCGAAATAACCGAATCCGCCGATTCCAGTTGTTCCTTCCCCATCGTAAAAGCTCTTGCCGAACCAGAGGTTGTTGCCTTCGAGCGCGTGCGGACCAATGTGGTCGTCGAACTCAACGGATGCCTTGTACCCGTCCGCTACTCTTAGGCGACGGGAACGCGCGAACTCTGCATAGGTCGGTTGCGGAAGCGGGTAAGTCTTTCCGTTGGTCTGCACAATGATTGGCTGCGGTCCAAGCGAGTTGCGCGATTCCTGGACCAGCCGGAAGCCCCCGCCAAAGTTTATGGTCTTGAATTCCCGTAGCGAGTTCAGCGCTTCCGCGTGCTTAAGCAGGCGGAAATCCGGGAAGCTGACGGCTACTTGCCGCGTTCCGTCGGTGCCTATGATTAGGGCGCCATCTCCCGGGGTCCCGACGATCCGGCACATCGAGAATGGCGGGTAGGAGAAATGGCTGACCAAGCTCTTGGCGCGTATGTCGTAAACGAATTTTTGATTTGGCCCCGGTGCTGATTTTTCGCCTGTGCATTGAATCACCGTGTCTGTGGCGGTGACTCTAAGGATTCGGGCGGAGCAGTCGGCGAAGCCTGGAGTTAGAGCAAGTGCGTAGACGTTGGCCGGGGTCGATTGCTCCTGAAGGAATAGGCCGAGCCTGTCTTTTTCTCCCCACCAGGTTATCCGGCTCGATAGGGGCTGCGGGCTGGCTATCGCGACTACCAGGTCTAAGTTGGCGGCTACTTGGGTTCTGCGGAGTATGGATGTTTGAGTTAAGCTTCGATCGGCTTGTCTAAAGGCGCTTCGAATCGGCTGGTCGTTCGCGGGTTGGGCGCTTAGGATGGCCGGGAACAGCAGGCTGAAGACAATACGTTCTATCACATCAACGAACCAAGATCTTTCCACTCTCGGCCTTGCGATTCCGCCACTGCCGGGTACGTCACACTGCCTTGGTAGGTATTGACGCCCTCGCGGATCGGCTGGCTGTCTTCGCAAGCCTTCTCCAGTCCCTTGTTAGCCAATTGCAGCAGGTACGGGAACGTGGCGTTGGTTAGCGCAAAAGTGGATGTATGCGGCACCGCGGCCGGCATGTTCGAGACGCAATAATGCAGCACGCCGTCCACAAAGTATGTAGGATCGGTGTGGGTGGTGGCGTGCGAAGTCTCAAAGCATCCGCCCTGATCGATGGCCACATCCACCACTACCGAGCCGGGTTTCATCAGCTTGATCATCTCGCGCCGCACCAGCTTCGGAGCGGCCGCGCCGGGTATCAGCACGGCACCCACCACCAGGTCCGCATGTCGAAGCACTTCGCGAATGGTCCACGCGCTGGATGCCAGTGTGACCACCTGGCTGTTGTAAATGTCGTCGAGTTCGCGCAGCCGGTCCAGGTTGCGGTCGATGATGGTGACGTGCGCGCCCAGCCCACAGGCGATTTTCGCCGCGTTATGACCCACCACGCCGCCGCCCAGAATCACCACGTTCGCCGGAGCCACGCCCGGCACCCCGCCCAGCAGAATGCCGCGGCCGCCGTTGGGCGCCTCTAAATATTGTGCGCCCACCTGCACCGCCATTCTGCCCGCCACCTCGCTCATGGGTGTGAGCAGGGGCAGCGAATTATCTGCTTCGCGAATGGTTTCGTAGGCTACCGCGTTCTCTTTCGCCGCCAGCAGCCGGTCCGTCAAGTCAGGTAATGGCGCCAGGTGCAAGTACGTGAACAGGATCAATCCCGGGCGCAGATGGGAATACTCGGATGCCTGCGGCTCCTTCACTTTCACCACTAGATCCGCACCGCCCCAGACTCCCGCGGCGTTCGAAACGATCTCAGCGCCGGCTTCCACATACTGAGAATCGGGCAGGGAACTGGCCTGTCCGGCTCCGGTTTCCACCAGGACGCGGTGGCCGGCCTCCACCAGCGCCAGCGCGCCGCTTGGAACCAGCCCGACGCGGCTCTCGTGGTCTTTCACTTCCTTTGGAACGCCGATGATCATTGCTTCCCCTCTTCCGCCGCTTTTGGTCTCACTGCGATCTCACCCGCCGATTCATGCTTCGGTCCCAGGCCCAGGCCGATGAGCGAACGTGCGCCGATCTTCCCATCGGGCGTGAGCTTGTTGTCCGTTTGAAACCGCTTCAACGCATCCACGGAATCGGCGCCCCATGCCCCGATAGGCTCGCCTTTGTAGTAGCCCTTGTCGGCG
>JANXXV010000880.1 GCA_025350445.1 Bryobacteraceae bacterium
CGCTTCGTGCAGGAAGCCAAGGCCGCTTCCGCGCTGAACCATCTGAACATCATCACCATCTACGATATCGACCATGCGGATGGCGCCGATTTCATTGCTATGGAGTTCGTGCCCGGCAAGACGCTGGACCAGTTGATCCCGCGCAAAGGACTGCGCCTAAACGACGCGTTGCAGTATGCGATGCAGGTGGCTGACGCGCTGGCGGCGGCGCACGCGGCGGGTATCGTGCATCGCGACATGAAACCGGCCAACGTCATGGTGAACGAAGACGGGTGCGTGAAAGTACTGGATTTCGGCTTGGCCAAGCTGACCGAACAGAGCGGGGCCGGTGTATTTGCGTTCACCGGGATTACCGAGGCACCCAAGACCGGTGTGGGCATGATTGTGGGAACCGCCTCCTACATGTCACCGGAACAGGCAGAGGGAAAGAAGGTGGACGCGCGGACCGATATATTCAGTTTCGGCGCGGTGCTGTATGAGATCATTACCGGCCGGCGCGCTTTCGCCGGCGACTCCATGGCTTCCGTTTTGTCGGCCATTTTGCGCGATGAGCCGAAGCCGGCAACGGAGATCGTGCAAGACGTTCCGCGCGAGCTAGACAGGATCATTACACGCTGCCTGCAAAAGGACCCTAACCGGAGGTATCAACACGCGGGCGATCTGAAGATCGACCTGCAACAGGTGAAGGAAGAACTGGCGGCCGGTGGTCCCGGGGCCGGAAAAAAGATTCCCCTGAAGCACAGGGTGGACCGGTGGTGGTGGGTTGCGGCCACTGCTGCATGCGTGGCAGTTTCGTTCGCTGTGGGATGGCGGCTCAACGGCCCTGAGGCTGCGGTGCCTCCGTGGAAAGTGACGCGGCTCACGAGTGATGCCGGACGCTCAAGTTCTTCGGCGCTATCGCCGGATGGCAAATTGGTGGCGTACTCTTCCGATCGCATCCTGGATGGCGAGATGGATCTATATATCAAACAGGTTGCCGGGGGCCAGCCAATCCGCCTGACGTCGGACGGCGCGGCCAACACGACGCCGGATTTTTCGCCGGATGGCAGCAAGATCGTGTTCCGGTCGAACCGGGACGGCGGCGGAATCTACGAGATTCCGGCGTTTGGCGGAGAGGCCCGGCTATTGGCACGAGACGGATTGAATCCCAAGGTTTCGCCTGACGGATCACAAGTGGCGTATTGGGTTGGAGCGGATTCTATAGCCGTCTCGGTACCCGGAAACGGTACGGTCTGGGTAGTCCCAGTGGCAGGGGGACCGCCGCAGAGGGTGGCGCCGAATTTCACAGCCGCCCGATATCCTATCTGGTCCGCGGATGGGAAGCACCTGCTATTCATCGGATACACATCGGCGCAGGCCTACGAAAACTCGAGCCTCGACTGGTGGCGCCTCTCCCCAACTGGGGGCGAGGCGGTAAAGACCGGTGCGTACGACGCGCTGACCCATGGCGGAGTGCGTACACAGACGTTTGGGGTGGCCTCGACTCAACGGACCATGCCAAGGCCCGAGTGTTGGTCGGCCGCCAACAGCGTTACTTTCGCCGCCTCGAACGGCGACACGCAAGACCTTTGGGAAATCGGGATATCCCCGCGAACCGGTAAAGTGAGCCGAGTGCTTACGAAATTGACCGCGGGCGCCGGGAACGAAGTGGAACCATACTGCGCTTCCGGTGGCTCCTTAACATTCACGAATGCCGAAAACAGAAGAGACGTCTGGTTGCTGCCCTTCGATTTGGATAGCGGGCACCTTAGAGGCGCACTGCAGCGGATCACTCAGGGTCCAGCAATGCGAGAGCATGCATTCCTTTCGAGTAATGGGCGCTATGTGGCGTTTGCTTCCGATCAGTCGGGGCGAATGAACATCTGGACGCGGGACCTGGAAACCGGAAAAGAGTCGAGTGCGGCCAGTTCTTCCTTTGTGCAGCGGTATCCGGTGATGAATGCTTCCGGCACTAGAATCGCATTTTCGGTCTTCGAAAAAGACAAGAGGGCAGTGTACGTATCTGCTCGCAGTGGAGCCGCCGAGAGGCTGTGTGAAGGGTGCCTGCGAGCTACAGACTGGTCCAGCGATGAGAAGACGCTATTGGTGTTCGGCGGCAATCCGTATCAGATCAATATTCTGGACGTTGCTTCGCATCAGCAGGTTCCGCTGCTGAAGCATGCTGAATACAATTTGCTTTACGGCCGGTTCTCGCCCGACAATCGCTGGGTCAGTTTTACGGCTCGGGTACAGGCAAATCGCGGGCGTATCGCGATCGCGCCCATGGACGGACCGAAACCGGTTCCCGAAAGTGCTTGGATCACGATTGCGGAGACGGGACCTGAGGACTGGGCGATCTGGTCGCCTGATGGGAAGACGCTCTATTTCACCTCCGGGAGAGATGGACATAACTGCGTGTGGGGGCAGCGGATCGACGCCCGTTCCCGCCAGCCGGTGGGCGAAGCCTTCGCGGTGCTACATCTCCACGGGCGGGTGTCCTTTGTGCACGGAGGTTGGTCGGCAGCGGGAGGACGAATCGCAATGCTACTCATGGAGGCGACTGGAAATATTTGGATGATGTCACGGTCTTTCGCGCGCTGAGGTGGAGTGGCGCCGGCAACAGGAAAGGCTTCCCTGCGCCGGCGCCCTGAGCCAGTTTCAATGACAGGCGTTGCGAAGCTGCGGCTGGCCGTCGATTATAGTGTCGAGGCAAGGGATGGCGCTGAGATAGGTGTAGATTGCCAGAAGATCGTGTTCGGTCATGCTTTGAAAATAGGGCCAGGGCATGATTTGGAGAAGATCGCCATCAATGCCCGAGCCGGCCGGAATGCAGTTCTTGGTGATGGTGGCGGAACAGTTGGGATGCAAGTGATCAAGATCCTTGCCGTGCCTCATGATCCTTACAAAATCCGCGAAGGTATGGCCGCCTTCCGGACGCCCGGTTTTATCGGGTGTCAAGTTTCGAGTGACAATGTCCGGACTGGGGGCCCCAGCTACTTTACCGAAGTTCTGCCCCCCACCGAGGTAGGTTGCGGGATCGAGTATCTTGCGCTGGCTGGCGTATGGGTTGGCTCCGGGAAGGTATTCGAAGTTTGGAGGTGCGCCGCTGTTGTGGCAGGCATTGCAGTCGTTCGCACCGTTAACGATATAGCTTCCCAATCCCACCAGCGCCCGGTCTTTTCCGGCGAGATTCAGCTTGACCGGCGCTATCTGAAAACCAATTTGAACCTTTGCTTCCTGATCGTCATCGTCAGCATGGACGAGGGGGGAGGTGATTAACATGCCCCCTATAACGATCGCACCCATGGTTAAGACGGCTCCCGCCGTCCTGATAAGTTGTTGGGACTTCATTTATTTGTTCCTCCATCCCAGTAGGCGCAGAGTGCGCCCGAAACATATCACGTGAGGGAAAACTAAATTGGGGAGAGAGGCAACCGGGGTTTCGAGTGCGGCAATCGAGCTCACTGGAAGACAGATCACGAAGCAAGTGGCTGCTGGAACCGGCAGAATAGCGACAGGTAAGGGACTCGTGAAAGTTTGTCCCGCAAAGCAGCAGAGGCGTGGCGGCACGCGCTAATGCGTCATGGAATAGATCAAATAATTAACGCCAATGCGGTATGCCTGCGACGCATACTTTTCGGGATACTGCGGCCGGTCCGCCCACTCCCACGCATCTCCATGATCCTGGTTGTGTAGAATACCTACCATTAACCTACCGTGGTCGTCATAGATCCCGCGCCATTTCGGTTCCACGCCGTCCTGCTCCCACAACTGCCCGCTGTATAGAAACTGCGCACCCGGCACCTGAAACTTGTTATCCAGGTCGTAGACAATGTGGAAGATCTGATCCTTGGGCTCGATGTCCACCACCGGGCGGTCTGGAAACACGCGCCTCATGCTGCGCATGAAAATTTCCCACTCCCTGGTGCCGTGGAAATCGTCCACCATCAGGAATCCACCGCGCAACAGGTGCTCCCGCAACTTCGCGCACTGCGCATCGGACAGATCCCAATGGCCCACTTCGACCGCGTAAATCCAGGGCCAATTGAAAATCTCGTCGGTGTCCAGGTTCACCACTTCTTCCACGGAGCGCGCATGAATGCGGGTTAAACGGCGGACGCCTTGAGTGAACTGGCGTTCCGCCTTCGGAGCGTCAATGCCCCAACTGTAGTATTGGTAACCGCCGCGAGGCCGCAGCCCCCCGCCGGTATAGG
>JANXXV010000882.1 GCA_025350445.1 Bryobacteraceae bacterium
GTATAAGGCTCGCTGTCTATGCCGTTGCGCATCGTTGTGGATGTCCGGCATATCAAAGACTTCGGCATCGGTACCTACATCCGGAATCTGCTGATCGCGCTTAGCTCGGTGGATTCCCGGAACCACTATTTTCTCACCGTCCTGCCGAACGAGGTTCACGAATTAGCCGGGCTAGGCGCGAATTTTGAACCTGTTGTGTACGATCGTCAGGATTCCCAACGCTCCGACCACATTCTGTTTCCGCTCTTTCTCAGGCACTTGGCCCCGGACCTGGTTCACATGCCGCTGAACCAGATTCCATTCCTGATGCCCAAGCCGTACGTGGTGACCATTCACGACTTGAGCAGCCTGCTCTTCGGCGAACGTTCCGGCATGCGCGAGAATTTACGGTTATACGGGTTTCGCCGCGGTCTGATGCGCGCCGACCGCGTGATCGCCGTCTCGGAAGCGACGCGCCGCGACGTGGAGCATATGCTTGGTATTCCCCGCAGTCGCATCCGGCAGGTTTACAGTGCGCCGGACCCAAAATTCCTCGATCATCATCCGCCCGCCACCGCCAGAGCCGCCGGCCCCGACGTGTGGGAGATGGAAAAAAAGCGGTTGCTGGAGCGCTACCAGATCGACTATCCGTTTATCCTCTACTCCGGCAGAATTCGACCGCACAAAAATATACCCCGGCTGGTGGAGGCGTTCGCGGTTCTACGCGGCGAACTGGAGCAACATCCCGTCTACAAGGATCTGCGGCTCATCATCATCGGAGACGAGATTTCCCGCCACCCGGAAGTCCGCCGGACCGTGATTCAAACCCGTATGGAGCACTGTGTGCGGTTCCTGGGCTTCGTTCCGTTCGATACATTGAAGGTGTTCTACACAACCGCGAGAGCGTTCATATTCCCGTCTCTTTACGAGGGCTTCGGCCTGCCGCCGCTGGAGGCCATGGCTTCCGGAACGCCGGTAGTCGCCTCAAACGCCAGCTCCCTCTCCGAGGCCGTGGCCGAAGCGGCGATGATCATCAATCCGGAGAACGTGTTCGATATCGCACGCGGGATTCGTGAGGTTCTTCTGGACGATGCCCTGCGCGCCCGGTTGATTCAGAGCGGCTTTGAACAGGTGAAGCAGTTCAGTTGGCGCCGGACCGCCACCGAAGTGCTTGCGGTATACAACGAGGTAGCCGCTGGAAAATCCGGCGCTAACTCTTCCATTCCAGCTCCGGAGCCAGCAAAGTAACCCGCGCCCGCACGATGTGCGCAATGTCCAGGTTCACCATTGAAATGCGCTCCCACTCCGCCGGTTTGTAGAGTTGGGTCTCCGCGACGATATACAGGGACTTGGCCACCAGCCGCAGCCGGCGGATTAATCCGTGATCTCCGCGCTTCAAAACGTACAAAGAATCCGTATGAATTTCGGTTCTCGACGCCGCGGCCTGATCCAGCAACGCAATATCATCCGCCGCAAACAGAGGCTCCATCGCCTGGTCGCGGGCTGTGCGCACTACAACCGGGTGTAGTAGTCCTGCCAATTTGGCATAGGAAATAGGAAAACGCTCGGTAGAACTTGACTTGGTGGGCCACGGGTGAAACGGCCCAAGACGTCCTTCCAGCACCTTGACCAAGGAGTATTGGCCCGCCGGGGAGGCGCTGAAGTCCAACGCCCGTGCGGCGTGTTCAGGATCCAGCAGGTCGATTAGCGACAGATTCAGTTTCTGCAGGATCTGATCGCCGACGTCGGGCGAAAGTATCCTAAATCCTTTCAAAATGTTGTGAACATGCGGCTGGGACACCCCAATAGCCTTCGCAAGTCCACGCTCGGTGAATTCTCCGTTTCGGACCCTCGCCCTCAAGCTGGTTACTAACAGTCTTTGGAAATCGTCAAAGCGCATCCTCTACCCACCCTATTTCGGCTAGCTATAGGCCAAGCCTCCGCCAGTCATATAGCAGATTTTACACGTACTGACGACCTGCCGTGTTTAGGTTGAAATTAACCAGTTGTTGTATTATCAATGACTTACGCGAATAATTGAGTCCTGGGCGTCAAAATAGGGCAAAAAATACATTGATGTATTGACAATTTGACATACCGAGTTAGGATTTCATCAAGATGTAAGGCTGCTGCCAGATTGTGTTTGAGCAGCGAGCCAAAAGGAAGACAAATAGTCATGGAGTGGACTAGATCGGAAACTCTGGCGTTAGCCATGAGTCAATGTACTCAGTGCCATGGAATGGGACTGCGTGCCGGCCGAGGACAGGAATCGGCCCCCTGCAATTGCGTTTTCCGGACGATATTCCGGTTGTGCTTCGATCACTTTCGGCTGTGTTCCGCGAAAGACAAACCATTGAACAGCGCAGTCTTGGAATTTAACCCACGGTCGAACAAGAGACAGACCTATGGGCTCAAAGAGGAAGAATACGTAGCTGACTTTTGCAATATCAGCAAGCGTTCGCTGACCGATGAAGAATACCGGATTTTCAAATATCACTACTTGTTGGGTGCCGATTGGAAGCTCTGTTGCAAGCGGCTGAACATGGAGCGGGGGCCGTTTTTTCACATGGTCTATCGCATTCAGCAGCGCCTTGGACGGCGGTTTCGGGAACTGCAGCCTTATGGGCTCTTTCCTTTGGATGAATATTTCAATGGAACGATGCGCAACGAACTTCCCGAATTGCCGGACGAATCGAACGTGGTTCCCATCCGGCCGGGAAAGCCGAAACTGAACGAGTTGGTGCCCCTGCGGCGCACCGCGTGAACCGAAGCGTAACTATCTCCTGAAAACTGCGGCCACGAACCCACCGGTTTGTGGCCGCTTCTTTTTTGTCATATCATTCTTGCGATGATCACTCGGCGGCTATCCCTTCTCGTTCTGCTTGCCACGGCGGCAAGCGCGCAAACGGTGGACCTGTTCAACAGGAAGAACCTCGACGGATGGGAGGTGATGGGGGACGGGGTGTGGACCGTGATGAAAGACGGCACTCTTCTTGGCCAGCGCGACCTGGCGAAGAATGCCAAAACAGAACCCAATCAATCGTGGCTTTACACCAAGAAAGAGTTTGGCGAGTTCGACTTGCACCTGGAATGGTGGACGCGCCTTGGCGGAAACAGCGGGGTTTCGCTGCGAGACCAAACGCGCGCGATTCATTCCTTCGGCGCCCAGGCGGATCCCAAAAAAACGCCGTCCCATATCGGATACGAGATTCAGATCAGCAACGGGTACAAAGACCAATATCCCACTGGCAGCCTGTATCTATTCGAGGTGGCGAAAACAGGCTTCCAGATCGACGACGATTGGAATTCCATGGATATCGAATCCCGAAACGATATGATCCGCGTGAAGTTGAACGGCCATCTGATCATGCAGCATCCCGGCGACCCCAAGCGCAGTAAGGTCGGCCCCATCGGCCTGCAACTGCACGATATGTCTACCATCGTTATGTTCCGGAATATCCGGATCAAAGAAATTGCCAAGGCGAAGCCTTGAATTCGGGCCAACGCTGGGGCACGGTCAAGGAAATAGCCGGCCCGGCTAGGAGTATCAGAACACGCGGGGCGCGTGATCGTGTGAGCCAGAAACTGGAATCAGTCTTGGGCGCGATCGCCTGACTATGAGATCCTTCAAACCAGGCTAGGCAGGCAAGCTAT
>JANXXV010000536.1 GCA_025350445.1 Bryobacteraceae bacterium
AAAACCAGACGCTGGCGACCATCACTTTCCAGAACTACTTCCGCATGTATAAGAAGCTGGCCGGAATGACCGGAACGGCAGAGACCGAGGCGGCTGAGTTTTATAAGATCTACAAGCTGGAGGTGACCGCTATCCCGACCAACCGGGTGATGCTGCGCAAAGAGTATCAGGACATTGTTTACCGCACCGAAGAAGAGAAATTCCGCAACGCCGCCATCGAGATCAAGGAACTGAACGCCAACGGCCAGCCGGTGCTGGTTGGTACGATTTCCGTGGAAAAGTCCGAGCGGCTCTCCGGCATTTTGAAAAAGATGGGCGTTCCGCACGAAGTATTGAACGCCAAGAATCACGAGCGCGAAGCGTCGATTGTGGCGCAGGCGGGGCGGAAGGGCGCGGTTACCGTTTCGACCAATATGGCTGGCCGCGGCACCGATATTCTGTTGGGCGGCAATGCGGAATTCCTGGCGCGGGACCGGGCGCGGAAGGCGAATGTGGACCCGGACGCGTTGCCGAAAGAGCAGTGGCAGGCAATGATGGACGAGATGAAAGTCCAGACCGATGCCGAGCACGATGAAGTGGTCGCGCTGGGCGGGCTGCATATTGTGGCCACCGAGCGGCACGAATCGAGGCGCATCGACAATCAGCTTCGGGGACGCTCCGGCCGGCAGGGCGATCCGGGTAGCGCGCGGTTCTATCTGTCCTTGCAGGACGATCTGCTGCGCATCTTCGGCGGCGAACGGATTCAGAACCTGATGCTGCGGCTGGGCATGGAAGAGAATGTGCCGATAGAATCCACCATGATCACCAAGCGCATCGCGGCGGCGCAGAAGGCGGTTGAGGCGCAGAATTTCGCGGCCAGAAAGCATGTTCTGGAATACGACGATGTGATGAACAAGCAGCGGCAGGCCGTCTACGGAATGCGGCGGCAGTTGCTGGAAGGCATGGAGCAGAAGGATCGCATTGTGGAAATTGTGCGCGGGATTGTGGGCGCATTTATCGATAGCCGCTGCCCGGAAGGCGCGCAGCCGCATTCGTACGATTTCGACGGCCTGCAGACCGATGTGCTGACGCAGTTCGGAGTGAAGATCGAGCCGAAGCAGTTTGCCGAGATGCGGCGCGAAGAGATTGAAGACAGCATCTACGATCAGTGCGTGGCGAAGTACAACGAAAAAGAAGCCATGCTGGGCCCGGACGGAGCGGCGATTCTGCGCGAGACCGAGCGCATGATCATGCTGAACGTGATCGACAATCAGTGGAAAGACAACCTGCTGTCGATGGATCACCTGAAAGAGGGGATCGGGCTGCGCGGGTACGGGCAGAAAGACCCGCTGATCGAGTACAAGAAAGAATCGTTCACCATGTTCCAGGACATGATGGACCGCATTGAAGACGAAACCATCCGTTTCCTGTTTTTCATGCAGCCGTACGAGGGGGGCCGTCCGGAGCTTCCCTATCCGGAGATTGAAGACGACGATGAGGACGACGATCGGGCGCTGCCGGCGGGCGGGGCGGACGCGCGGACTGGGACGAATGGAGCGCACGGTGGTGCTCCGACAGCGGATCAGCTAGCTGCACAGAATACGTTCCAGGACTTCACACGTAATATTCAGAAGAAGAAGGACAAGGAACTGGCGGCGCTTCAGTTTATGGGTGGCGACGGGTCGAGCACGAAGAAAGAGCCGGTAATAGCGGCTACCAAAGTGGGACGCAATGACCCATGCCCCTGCGGGAGCGGGAAAAAGTACAAAAAATGCTGCGGCGCCAACTCGTAATACTCGCTGTTTTAGCCACTTCGGCCCGCGCGGAACTGCTGCCGGAGCGTTTTGGGAATTACACCCGCGACGCGATGAAGCCGATCACGGTTGCCGATCGCCAGATCTGGGACGAATACGGCTTCGACGCAGCCGAGCAGGCAACCTACAAATCGGGCGCTAACAGGATGGAGGCGACGGCCTACCGCCTGAAAGATCCCACCGGGGCGCTGGCGGTCTTCGAATGGCTGCGTCCGGCTGGGGCTACACCTCTGAAGCTCGCCGCCTACGCGGCGGCGTATGGCAACAGCAGTCTGATTCTGATGGGGAACTATGTCCTTTCGTTTCAAGGGAATCGGCCTACGCCGGCGGACTTGAAGCAGATCTTCTTCTACCTGCCGAAGTATGACCAATCTTCGCTCCCGTCGTTGCGGAACTATGTCCCGGCGATGCATTTGATTGCCAATTCGGAGAGGTATGTGTTGGGTCCGGCGGCATTGCAGAAGTTTGAACCGCGGATCGCACCGTCACTGGCGGCATTTCATCTGGGGGCCGAAGCGCAGCTTGCGCGATACAAAACGAAAAACGGAGAATCGCAACTGGCGATCTTCACCTATCCGACGCCACAGATGGCGCGCGAGCGTCTGGACGCGTTCCAGAAGGTCGCCGGGGTGGTGGCCAAGCGGTCCGGGCCTCTGGTGGCGGTGATCGTTTCTCCGGCGGATGCGGACGATGCCGAACGCCTCCTCGCGCAGGTGAAGTTCGAGCCGGAGATCATTTGGAGCCAGAAAATTCCGGAGCCGCAGGGTAATCCAGGCGACATGTTGGTGGGGATCGGCGCACTGTCGGCGGTACTGATTGTGCTGTCGGTACTATTCGGATTCTTCCTTGGAGGCTTCCGCGTGGCACTGGCACGCTTTGGCATTGGAAGTGCTCGGGAATCGTTTACATCCCTTCATATCCGCAAAGAATAACTCTCTGTTTTTGTATGAGTTGGACGGGAAAGAGTGTTTGCGGCACCAGCGTTTGCGGCAGTTTTGCACAGACAGAGGAAAAAACACTGGGCGGCTAAGTCGTTTGTGCTCGGCAGGTTATGGAGCGCTTTCTGGCATCCGGTTTTTCTCTTGACTTAAGGGCTCGCTGGCCATAATATCCAAATCACATACAGATTTTGGCGGTTGCGATTCCGTCGAGTCTGATTCTCCCAATAACATCACCCTCGTGATACAGGGTTATGGCGAATGCTCACCTCCTCCAAAGGTGAGCATTTTTGTTTGTGGGGCATCCGGCGCGAGTCGCATGTTAGGATCTATTTGAGAATTCAACGAGGTACGGTGACTTCTAAGCCGGTGTCAAGAGACCGATCATCATCCGCGGTCGAGGTGCTCTGGAACGAGATCCGCCATAACCGCCAGCGACGATCCCTGAAGGAATCAGCCGGAGCGTGGAAAGCGGAGGGTCATCCGGAGCTTGCTCAGGGCGGCGCGGCGAACGTGGAACGAATTCGGTCCGAGCCCGATCCGAGGGCTGAAACGGCCCTGAATGACAGGGAAAGTCGATGGCCGCCAGTCCTCTTCAGGCATCGGTGATTCTCGATCACCTGAACGGGAGATCGGGAGGGACAGCTTATCTGGTACAGCCGTTGGATCAAGCCCGTTCGCTTGGCCGTTGTCCGGTGAACCTACTGATGCCTACGCTGGATTGCGGCCGGACGATTGCCGGACAGAAGGGATTGCGGAAGGGCCTGACGTTATCCTACACCGACGTTACAATCGCAGCGGTGGCGCTGGAGTTTCGTATACCCTGTTGACGGTCGGTCGAAAATAGTTCCCAATGCCCGAAATCACCGATACCCGCTTCTATAGGAAATGGCCGAACATATGACTGCAACCGTAATAGCAACCGCGATTTGGACCGACATGCTCAGCTTGAAGATCCCGATCGGCGAGAAGATTCTGCGCCCGATTCTGGTTTACGCTTTCCTGGTGGTGATGCTGCGCGTCTTCGGGAAGCGGGAACTGGCGCAGTTGAATCCGTTCGATCTGGTGGTGCTGCTTTCGCTTTCGAACACCGTCCAGAATGCCATTATCGGCGATGACAATTCGCTACTGGGCGGCTGTATCGGCGCATTTTCGTTGCTGGCGGTGAACTACATTGTGGTCCGGTTTCTGTTCAAGCACAGACGGCTCGATCAATTGATTGAGGGAGCGCCCACGCTGTTGATGGAGCACGGCAAGATCTTGCAGAAGAACATGGCTAAAGAGCTGCTTAGCGTCTCTGAATTGACCTCGGTCGCGCACCGCCAGGGCTTTGCCAGTCTTGCCGAACTGGAAAGCTGCGTACTTGAGCCGGGCGGCGTGTTTGTGTTGAAATCAAAGACGCCCAGCACCGAGGAATTGCGCCACGCGCAGCTTCTGGAGCGGCTGGAGAAGCTTACCCGGCAGGTAGAATCACTCAGTTCGAAGAAACACTAGGGGAGAATAATTATGGCGGAATTAGAGATTCATCACGAAGGACACGAATCCGATCCATTCGGACAGCGGATTGGAGTTTTGGCGGCCATCATTGCGGTGTTTTTGGCCGCCGTCACGATTATGTCCCACCGTTCGCACACCGACGCGGTGATTTACAAGACCGAGGCGAACGACAAATGGGCGTTCTTCCAGGCCAAGAGCATCAAGCGGGCGCAGTACGACATTGCGGCGCGGGTTTCCTCGCAATCAGGCAGCGGTTTGGTGGAGGAGTTCAAGAAAGAATCCGAGCGCTACAAGCGGGAAGACGAGGAGATTCAGAAGGAAGCGCAGGAAAAAGAGGCTGAGACCGGGCTGGCCGAACGGCGGGCGTTGCGATACGATGTCGGCGAAGGATTGCTGGAATTGGGATTGGTTCTCTGCTCGTTGTATTTTATTTCGAAGAAGAAATTATTCCCCGCGGTGGGCATTGTTTCGGCCGGGGCCGGGGTGCTGATTGCCGCTACTGCTTTGTTCTTACATTGAGATAGCTGCCGTCAACCTGCTACGCTGAAGCTACTAATGTCAGACCGTAAACTCCAGATTATTCCCCTCGGGGGACTCGGCGAGTTCGGGATGAACTCCATGGCCCTACGCTACGGCGACGATATCATCGTCATCGATGCGGGCATGATGTTCCCCGACGCCGAATTGTTAGGCGTGGATATTGTAACTCCCGATTTTGCGTATCTGGAAGAACACCGGTCGATGGTTCGGGCGCTGCTGCTGACGCACGGCCATGAAGACCACATAGGCGGAATTCCATTCCTGCTGGCCCAGATGAACATCCCGATCTATGGGACCGATTTCACTCTCGCTCTAGTCGAAAGGCGGCTGGAAGAGCACGACTTGGATAAGTCGGCGATCCTGAACCGGGTGAAGGCCGGGCAGAAGATCGAGCTCGGGCCGTTTGTCGTCGAGTTCATCCGGGTGACGCACTCGATTGTAAGCGCGGTGGCGATGGCCATCACTACGCCGCTTGGGGTGGTGATCCACACGGGCGACTTCAAGGTAGACCCGACTCCGACCGACAACGAACTGTTCGACCTGCACACGTTTGCCGATTATGGGAAGCGCGGCGTGCTGCTGTTGATGTCGGATTCGACAAACGTGGATCGTTCGGGCTATACGGAGAGCGAACGGGCGGTGCGGCCGCGGCTGGAAGATATATTCAACCGCGCGGAACGGCGCGTGGTGATCTCCTGTTTCAGTTCGTCGATCCACCGTTTGCAGCAGATTCTGGACCTTTCCGCCGAGTTCGGGCGCAAGGTGGCGTTCCTGGGCCGCAGCATGAACAACGTGACCGAGATCGCCCATAATCTTGGCTTGTTAACGATTCCGGATAACATTCTGCTTCGTCCGCAGGATATTATGTCGGCGGCTCCGGGCAAGGTATGCGTAGTGGTTTCCGGCACACAGGGCGAGCCGATGTCGGCTCTGTCGCGCGTGGCGGTGGATCAGCACAAGAGCCTATCGGTAGAGCGCGGCGACACGGTAGTGCTGAGTTCGCGCATCATCCCCGGGAATGAGAAAGCGATTTACCGCATGATGAACCACGTGGCCAAGCGCGGGGCGGATCTGGTTTATGGATCGATGAATCCGCCGGTACACGTTTCCGGGCATGCGAGCGTGGAAGAGTTGAAACTGATTCTGAATCTGGTGCGGCCGCGGTATTTCATCCCGCTGCATGGCGAGTACCGGCAGATGGCGAAGCACGCATCTTTGGCGAGGAATTTAAGCCACGCGGGGATGGAGCAGGCGTTTGTGTTGGAGACGGGGCAGACGGTGGAGATCGATTCGCGGGGCGCGCGGATGGGTCCGAAGGTAGCGGTGGGCCGGGTTTGCATCGACTCCGGGTCGCTGGACGAGGTGGTGGAGGATATGGTGATCCGGGACCGGCGTCATTTGTCGGAAGACGGTTTCGTGCTGCCGATTGTCGCCATCAACAAGCAGACGGGCAAGTGCGAAGGGCTTCCGGAGATTGTTTCCCGCGGATTTGTTTCGCTGGAAGACAGCGTGGTGATGATGCAGGAGGCGCGGCTGGTAGTGGCGCGGACGCTGGAAAATTCAAGTGCCGAAGAGCGCACCGATTGGGGCGTGATGCAGGAGAAGATCCGCGCCGATTTGAAGCGGTATCTTACCAAACAGACCTCGCGCCGGCCGCTGATTATGCCGGTAATTCTTGAGGTCTGAGCGGTGAATCCGGCTTATCTGGAAGACGCTTCCGGCTATAAAGGGCACGCCGACGAGCTTTTCGTTCCCGCGGATGAGTCGGAGTTGCAGGCGATTCTGCGCGACGCGGGCGACAAGTTGATTCCAGTCACGATTGCGGGCGCGGGCACCGGGTTGACGGGCGCCCGGGTGGCGCAGGGCGGCTGGGTGGTTTCCATCGAGCGGTTCCAAGATATTCGTATTGAGCCGGGGCGTGCGGTAGTTGGCGCGGGTGTCTTGCTGCGGGATTTGCAGGCGGCGGCCGCCCCAAGCGAACAGTTCTATGCGCCGGATCCGACGGAATCCGCGGCTTCGCTTGGCGGTACGATTGCGTGCAATGCCAGCGGCTCGCGGAGCTTTCGATGCGGCGATACACGGCGGCATGTTCTTGGGTTGCGCGTGGTGACGATGGACGGCGTTGCGCATTCCTACAAACGCGGCGATGCCATCGGCTTCGATACCGCGGCGCTACCGCGCCCGCAAACTACGAAACATTCGGCTGGGTTCTTGTTATATCCGGGGATGGACTGGTTAGATCTGTTCATCGGGTCTGAAGGGATACTTGGTGTGCTTACGCAGGCTACCGTGCGGTTGGTGAAAACTCCGGGCGAGATTCTGGCCGGCGTGGTGTTTTTCAAGAGCGATGCCGATGCTTTGAAAGCCGTTGCGGCGTGGCGGCCGATTCCGCTGCTTCGCATGCTTGAGTATTTCGATGCGGGGTCACTGGAGTTGCTTCGACAAAAGAACGACGGTATTCCGCCGGCGGCCATGGCTGCATTGCTTGTCGAACAGGAGATCGCCGACGAGGCCGAGATGGACGCCTGGGAGCAGCGTTTGCAGGCTTCGCGTGCGATGGCCGGGGAGTCTTGGTTCGGGTCGACCGATCGCGAGCGGGAGCGGTTTCGCCGGTTTCGGCATGGACTCCCGGAGGCGGTGAATAACCTGATCCGGCGACGTGGTCTGCAAAAGATGGGGACGGATTTCGCGGTTCCCATCCCTGAAAACGCGGCGATGATGGCGTTCTATCGTGAACGGTTGGAGGCGGAGTTTCCGGAGCAGTATGTGATTTTCGGACATATCGGCGATGCGCATGTACATGTGAATTTACTGCCTGCTAACGAAGCGGAGGCCGAACGGGCGAAGGCTCTGATGGTGGAGTTCGCGCGCAAGGCGGTTAGCCTTGGCGGCACAGTGGGCGCCGAGCACGGGCTCGGAAAACGGAAGGTGCACTTGCTGCCGATTCAGTATTCGCCGGAGCAGATCGAAGCGATGAAGGCCGTGAAGCGCCGGCTCGATCCGCACTGGCTGCTGGGGCAGGGGACGATGTTCGACGGTGTATAATATACATCATGACGCGAACGCAAATATATCTGGACGAAGATCTGTTGGCAGTCCTCAAGATGATCGCCAGACAGCGCCGTTCCACAGTATCTGATCTTATCCGCGGCACTCTCAGGGAAAAGTATTTAGATCATAAGGCGGACCGGGCACAAATACTGCTGTCCGCTGTTGGCGCATGGGGAAATCGTAAGGACTTAGGCGACAGCACTGAATTTGTTCGCGGCCTGCGCAAGGGAACCCGTGCCGGAAGATTGTCCCGGCTTAGCGAATGAAGGGCGTACTCCTCGATTCCGACGTCGTCATTGAAGTGCTCCGGCGGCGCGACCGGGTAATTCTCGGGCAATGGTCCGAACTAGCCACGTCAGACGGAATCATCGCCTGTTCTCCAATCACTATCGCGGAAGTCTGGAGTGGCGCAAGAGAAAGTGAAGAGAAAGTCACGGCAGCCCTTTTCGGCGCGCTAACGTGTCTTACCATCGACGCCGCCATTGGCCGCCTGGCCGGAAAGCAAATGCGGAAATTTGCGAAGAGCCATCAACTGGATATCGCCGACGTTCTAATCGGAGCCACAGCCCTCACGCACGGCTTGCTGCTGTGGACTCGAAACAGAAAGCACTACCCGCATGCCGGGCTGCAATTCTATCCACCGTCAGTACACTGAGGTTAGGACGGCTATCCATTTACTGAAGAGATCCATCACTTACGAAGGCAATCCGGATTTTTACTTTAACCCGACTAATGGAGACGCATTATCTCGACCTTCGACGGGAGCTTAGGAGACTACGTCGGGAACCTCTTTGATTTTCTCAAAAGACTTGAGCTCATTATGATCAGAAATTGTGGACCTGGAGAGAAGTGGGCAAGCGCGTGCTTGCGTGTGACTAGTGATTTGCTGGCATCAAGTCAGATTGTTGGCGCTTTGGACCATGTTGGGAGTCATACCTACGACAAAGGTCAGAAGGCTAATTCCGCCGGTAAGGTGCATCACAATTCAATGTGGATGCTCGACAGTGAGCGTGGACGGGAGGGGGATCTGGCCAGCCATCTTGAATCCTTGCTGGATTTTATCGAAACGCATTTTGATGTACTTTGTAATCTTGCCGAAAAGTGTGATATTGCGATTATCTGTGGTTTCGCGTCTGACAACGGTCAAGGAGGCGCGGTTTTTGAACCCGGGCTATTGAAGCGACTTGCAAGAACTGAGATGTGCCTGGTGCTTGATCTCTATCCTCCGGATTCCGAGTGCCCCAAAGATAGCGAAGCTTTGTAACAGATTCTATTCCTAACCCGGCGTAGCCGGAACCAAAGAGGGAAATCGGATACGATGCCGGAATGGGCGTCGAACTACTGACGGAACGTCACGCATCGCAGATTGCTGGAGTGTTGGGCTGTTACGACCGGATATTGCTATTCGGCACATTGCC
>JANXXV010000927.1 GCA_025350445.1 Bryobacteraceae bacterium
TGATGGAACGTCTTCGCCGCGAATGCGCTGTTCTGGTGCAACTCAAACAGTTCACCGTGAAAATCATTTGTACCGCTCTTGGTGACCACTTCGACAATTCCAGGACGGCTGTATTCGGCGGTGGAGTTGGACGTGCTTACCTTGAATTCCTGAATCGTCGGGATAGGCTGGGGCAGGCGCTGCAGTTCGTTAGTGTAGCGTTCCGACGCTGTCATGCCGTCCACCAGATAGTCGATGGATCCACCTGGCAGACCGTTCACTCGCGTGTAGCCTTGCCCTTGGCCGGCAAAGTTATTGGCGACCACGCCGGGCGTGAAATTGAGAAGGTTCAGGAAGTTGCGGTTCTGCATTGGCAGGGACACAATGCGCGACGCTTCCTTCACATCATTGAGGGAAGAATCTTCGGTGCTGATCACTGGCGTGACGTCCGCCACAGTGACGCTTGTTTTCACACTGCCCGGCTGCAATGAAGGATTGACAACCGCTTCCTGCGCCACGCGAAGGGTCAACTGGCCGGAGTAGTCGGAAAATCCGGCCGCAGTCACTTTGATGGAAAAGTCGCTCGGCGGAAGTCCGTTGAACGTGTAGATTCCGGACCCGCTTGTTCGCTGCTCGCGTTTTTCGCCGGTGCCGGTGTTGATTAACTCCACCACGGCTTGCGGCAGCACTGCGCCGCTGGCGTCCGTGACGGTTCCTTTGATGGTGGCATTGGATAGCTGCGCGGGAAGCGGCGCTATCAACGCAGATAACAGCGCAAGTGATAACAGACCTCCTAATAGACGTGCATGATTCGAGAACACGATGGTTCCTCCTTATCGATCGTTCGGCTTCCACTTCCACAAAAAGAGTTGGTGCTTGTGGAGTTGGAAGGCTTGGTAAAGTAGCTCTTTGCCATAACGTTCATCTGGCGTGAAGTGAAAACTCCAGGACTCGCAATCGAGAACAACCGGGATCTCGGCGCCTGAAGGCAAGTTTGAAGCGAGTTCAATGACGCTGGTGCGGCTTTGCGCGCTGGTCCACTCGAGTTGCTTATCTTCCTGGATGTCGGCGGCCTGGGTGAGCCAGGGTGAATCGGAGTAGACTTTCGCGCGGCACCAGTTATTTTTGTCAAACGGGTCAATGCCTTGATTCAGTTTTACCCATATCGTGGCCTGCTCGCCTTGCTCCAGTTTTCCATTTCCGTTTCCGCGGCCTTCGGTAACGGTGCGCTGAATTGTGGCGCCGCCGCCTTGATTGCCTTTCTGCCGGAATACAGGAAATGTATGGGTGCGGCCATCGAGCACGGCGACGGCGGCGGGAGCGGGCATGTGATCCGGCGCGACCAGAACATCGATAGCTTGCGTGGTATCTTTCATACGGGCGGCTGAGAGTTTCAGTTCAAGACGGGCTCTGGCGAAGCCGCCGTCGCCGGCAGTGAACTGGGCTGCGAGATCGAAGCTGAAAGCCTCCCCTGGCTGGATTCGGGCCGGGTTAGAGGTCGCTTTCTTGGTAGTCACGGTTGGGTAACTGGAGGTCAATTCCACGCGAGCATCTTCGACCGGGCTGATACGCGGATTAAATATGCGCACCGTTAGCGTTACAGGTTTGCCTGGCATGACGCGAAGAACGTCTTTCGCAGTTACCGGCAAAAGAACCAGCGATTGCGAACCAGTGCCCGGACCAGCGAAGCCAAGTTCGTGCCCGCTGCAATCGACTTGGAATTGCAGACGTCCTTCGGTGTCGGCGACGGACTCGCGCCGGTTCGTTTTCGCTGTTGCAACGTTGTAGTCGACTACCTTATAGTTCGAACCTGCGTGGTACAGCGGGGCCGTGCTCACATCGATCGCCGCGCATGATGCGGCTGGGCCATCCGGAGCCCAGCGCCGCGTGTAAATCCCTAAGCCTCCCTGACTCACATGGCGCAGATAGAGCAGCGATGGCCCGGTGGAGTTCGCGTTCACTTTGTAGTCCCATACTTCGGTGTTGCGATTGGCCGTTGTGTAATTCCATTCCGGGGGGGTGGTGTCTAGCGCGGGGTTCGCAAAAGCGCGCATGTGAAACTCGAAGGTTTCCGCGATGGAAGTTGCCCAGTGGCGGTGGTATTCGTCCTGGCGATACTCGAAATCCACTGTTGGCGTTATAGCGTAGGCGACGCGCGTTTCTTCGTGATACTGGCTGATGTAGTCGCCGGACGCGCGAATCAGGCGGATCATGGAGTGTTCATGATTCAGCACATGATCTTTCGGACGCCATAGTGAGCGTGCGTCTTTTTCACCGGCATAGAATTCCGGGCCGGGATTGAATGCGGATGCGCTGCCGATGCGGTCTGGGTATCGGGCGCTTAAGTAGAGGCTCATAAAGCCGCCCATGCTTAGGCCTGACGTCGCGCGGTATCGACGGGCGCCGAGTGTTCTGTAGCTCGCATCAATGTGGCTGGCTAGTTCCAGGAAGTATTTCCCGTAGTCGAACTCGCCTCCTTCGCGGCGCACATCGTACGGGGTGCCTCCGTAGAAGCCGGTGTAATCGCGCGCCACGTATCCATCGGCGGCCACTACAATCACTTCGTGGTTTGCAACGAATGCGGCGATCTTGGGAACAGTGTCCAGACCGTTGTCGTACTTTTCCAGCGTGTAACGATCGCTGTGGCCGTGGAAGTAGTAGATCACCGGATAGTGCTTGCTCTGCGACTCATAGCCGGCCGGAAGGAAGATCCGATACTTTCGCTGTTCGCCGAACACTTTAGAATCGTGGACGCGGTCATAGTATGGCTGGGACGCATTCGCCAATAGTGCAAGCGGGAGCATGTAGAAGATTTTGCGCATCGTCTCCTACTTGACGTTCTCCCTGGAATCCGGTTCGGTACGGCTGACCACTTCCACCAACCCTACGATTTCGTTCAAGCTATTCCGCACCGGCGCGAGCACGGAAATGAAACCGGGCTTTTGCGTCACGGTAATTCGCTTGCCGTTGCTTAGCACGGACCGCATTTCGGGAATCATGTCCTGTTGCAGCTTTCCCCACGGCCAGAACTGGCTCATCTCATAACGGTTTCGAATCACGATGTGGATACGCGGCGGCTTGGCTTCGAGGGGCATCCACAAGTTGACGTCGACCGGATAGTCCACCAGCCGGCTGAGCCGCATCAGTGTCTTCTTTGTGCGGATGAAGGCTTCGTCGTTGACGTCGTAGTTGTCGCTATCGGCGTACTGATCGCGTGGATCCACGCGGAAAATAGATTCAAGCGCGCGGGCGGTTACGATCCGCCTGCAGACATCGCCCTCCACCATGCTGGTGGCCACTCGGGCGATCTCATCCAGGTCGTGCTCCATGCGCGTTGCGTCCACGGCGAAGATGGGGCAGGCTGCGATTAACAGGATGACGAAGCGCTTCATCTTGCCTCCAGAGACAGCGCGTAATCGCGTACGCGCTGCCATGCGCCTGCGTCCAGGTTTGAGAAGCGGGATTCGAAAGGCTTCAGCGCGTCGTCGAAATCGGCATTGTTCCATTCGAGAACCGGTTTGTTCAATAATGCGGGGCGCGTGTTCTGCCAGGCTGCGAGGTTGGTTCCGTTGTAGCGCTTGACTACCTCTTCCTGAACCTGCGCGCGTTGGCCTTTTTGCGCGGCTGCTTCTTCAAGCAGCGCGAGATCTTGCAGGCAATTTCGCTGCAGCTTGAGGCGGATGCCGGCCAGGGGTTCCGTCAGTCCGAAACGCTCTCCGGAATAGACCAGCACTTCTCCGCCGCCGCCAAGTTGATACCAGGGGTCGGCGCCGGGGCTGACGGTTTGCCAACGGACGAATCCATCTACACCGGTGATCCAGGAACGGAGAGGGTTTAAGGTAATTGCCGTTGAGATGTTTTGGACCAGCGGTGTGCCGCCGTACGTCCACACAGTGTCCCCGCGGGCCTTCAACTGCTGCGCTGCGCCGGGATACCAACTGAAGGAGCCCTCGCCTACTACCCAGAATTTGATGACGCCTTTCAATATTTCAAACTGCTGTTCCATAGTCCAACTGGAATCCGCACGCATTACAAACTGAACCGGCGAATTTGCTGGGACGGCTTTGTCCAACATGCGGCGGTAATCAATCAGATAACTGTTGTCGCGGGAAAAGCGCACTTCGTCGCCATCCCAGGGGAAGCCCTTGTAGCGCTTCTTGTGATTGAAAAACATTTCAAAGCGCGTGGAGGTCCAATTCTTCTCGCGGAAGTGGCGCTCCATTTCTGAAACCACATTCACGAATTCGGCTTCATACCCCGGCTCGCCCCACCATAGAAAAGTCGCGGGCCATTCGGGATTGATCGGCAGGT
>JANXXV010000931.1 GCA_025350445.1 Bryobacteraceae bacterium
AGTCTCCGCGGTGCCGCCCGCACGCGAGCCGAGCGCAACGAGGCGATGCATGCAGCCTGGGGCGCTCCCGGCGTCACCAAGGTGGAAGATCACATTACCATCGGGCCGGTGCGCGGCGAGTAGACCGCTAGTCTGCCGCAAACTTCTTCAGAAAGCTGTCGAATATTGGTCTGGCTTTCGACTGCTGAAATACCTGCTTCGCCGCGGCCCGCCAGCGCCCCTTTCGACCTCCCAAACCTGCGTAGCCGTTCAGGTCAAAAAGCCATTCCTCCGGCTCCACATCATACCCGAGAAGATTCCGGCACCGCGCCTCCTCATCGTCAACCCAGTTGCGGATTTTGGCGGCTTCCTCATCGGTAACGCGGTCAAAGCCAGGAGTTGCAGCCGCCAGCAGAAGAGTGCAGAACGCGGCGAAAGGCCGTAGGCGCGGATAGGATTGGTTCTCGTATACCCAGAGCATGAACCCAAGCGCAGTTTCCGGCGCTTCAGCGCGAAGCGCGATGGCGCTGCGCGTCAACTGGATCAATGACGATACAGATGTGTCCAGAAAGAAGTTGTCGTCCGAAGGACACACCGGATTTATGTACACCCCATTCCTCAACAGAATTGTGCAAGCCAGTAGACGCGCTCAGTGTCCACGTTCGTCGATCAGTTCCTTCCACCTCTCCAATTCCAGCACTTCAAGAGGAAACCAGGGAAGCGGGCCCAACGGTGCACTATCGCCCAATTGCATCTCGATGCCCGCAAGGTTGTGGGCAGTTTCGCGGCCCCAATCATTTGCCGCTATCTCTTCCAGCATCAGGCGGCTGACCCTCGCCTTCAGCCAATCGAGCAATACGGATTCGGATGGCGTCGCGATTGCCGGCAGCGGTTTCAAAGCCCGATTCCCAAATTATCGTTCACCGCCTGCGCCAGATTCTGCCGCGTCCCCAAATACCGCTCCGTCGTCTGAATGGACACATGCCCCAGCAGCAGTTGAATCTGTTCCAGCTCTCCGCCGCTGGCCCGGCAAAGCTTGGCGCAGGTTCGCCGTAAATCGTGCGGCGCGAGATGGGCAAAACCGAGCGGTTTCGCATAAGCAAGTACAGTCCACCAGACGACCTTTTCAGTAATGCCGGAGCCCCAGGCGCGACCGGCCTTATCCACCGCGCGGAACAGCTTCCCGTCCCGGATGCCAGACGCGGCAATCCAGTCATCCAGCAGCATCTTTACCCAATTGGGGACCGGGACGCTGCGCAGCCGGCTTCCCTTCCCCACCAGATCAATCCACACCCAGCGGGCCTCGCGCTGCTGCAGGTGATTGATCGTCAGTGCAACCAGCTCAGAGCGCCTCAACCCGCAACCGATCAGCACGCCCAGCAGCGCCCGGTCCCGCTTGCCCTTGAGCGTTTGTGTATCGGGCGCTATTAAAAGGAGGCGCGCCTCTTCGCGGGTGAGCCAGTTCCCTGCCCTGACTCCGAGTTGTTTCGCTCCTTTCACCCGGGCGATGCCGGCGGCCAGCACCGGATCCAGCAGCCCGTTGTCAGCCGCCTCGGCCGCCAGTTTCCGGATCGCCGCCAGGCGGACGTTGATGGTTGAAGAAGCCAGCCCCAGCCGGTCCAGCTCAGCCCGGTAATTCTGCACCAAGGCTTTGGAAAGCGGGCCGCGCGGAACCGCGAGATACCAGGAAAGAAAATCGTCCAGCGCCTTGGCGTAGGCGCGCCGGGAATGCGGCGACTGGACGCTGTCGAGAACCAGGCCGCGCAGACGCGCCAGTTGATCTTCAGGGTGGACGATCAGCATAACGGAAATTCGAGCTGCAACTGCAGCGGAACTCTCGGATACTGTTCCCCCAGAGGGGAACCGGCGGCGGCGGAAGGGAATGGCGGCCTTTTGGAACCGTTGCAAACTTCACCCCGATTTTCATACAGCTTAATTTCCATTCGCCCTGCTCAGTCAAACACGCAGAACAAGCTTCCTAACCTTCAGGTCGGGGATACGTTCGAGCTTTCCATCGTTCGTTACAAGCTCTGCTCCAACCACCAGGGCGGTACCAGCCACAATTGCATCCGCCAGCTTCAATCCATACTTCCGGCGCAGTTCTATTGCTCGTTCCTTCACTGAATCTGTCAATCCCACAATAGACGCTTCGTTTAAAAATCCCCGGATGCGAGTTTCACTGTCCCCAGACAGTGAGGGATAGGAAAACAACTCCATCTCTGTGATCACCGGCACCATGTATTCCCCTGCGGGCAGTGACTCCGCCAATTATCCGCCAAGTAAATAGAGAACTGCATTCGTATCGAGCAGCCTTATCAAGGCCACTCGCTTCGCACTCGATCCTGATACCCAACCGGCTCTTCCGTTAGCTCTAATACGCCGCTATAGCGGGAGAGGTCTACCGTC
>JANXXV010000948.1 GCA_025350445.1 Bryobacteraceae bacterium
TAGAGGTGCGCCCATTCGACGCGCTCCTTACTGACTTACTGCTCCCTGCACGCGCAACTGCCCCTCATCCCGCCACAAATCAGCACCCAAACCCGAGCTTCCCGGGTCATCCGAAGAGAAGTTTCTGGAGAGTCTGTCGGAATGAAACTGTTTTCGACGAAGAATCAACAACTTACAGACCACGCGATGTTCGTAAGTTATTGATTCTACGTTCGAGAAATTCTATCTCCGACAGACTCCTAGCCTCTTCTGAGAGGTCGGGTGGTTGGGGCCGTTTGTGGGTGATGGAAGATGCTCTCCAAGCCGCATTAAAAAGAATCGCTAAATCGGGCCTCAAAAAGTGGAATTACTTCATTCGCACAGATTCTGCTGTCCAAGACGCCGTCGAAACGGCCCGGAACCTCCGGCCTCAATCCCACCAATCGACCTGAAACCCAAAATCGCCCCAATCGAGTTAACCCAACCATCCCCACCAACCGAAGCGCGCCCGCCGGCAAGCGGTCCCGACCCCGGCGTGTCAACCCCGGCGTTGACTTCCAGGGAACTGTAACCTAAAATTAAGATTCCTGGTATACCTGCGATTGTCGAGGGGGACTTACCGCAAGCAGGAGACCGGTCGACTTCCGCCGTACCATTCCCCGCCCAATTCAAACGATAAAATGGCCGCACCACGACCTACACGTGCAATGAACTTCGACCGCGTCAAAGTATTCACCGGAAATGCAAACCCAGCCCTGGTTGCCGAGGTCTGCAAAGAACTCGGCTGCGAGACCGGAGCCAGCACCGTCCGCATGTTCGCCGATGGCGAAATCCATCTCCAGATCAATGAAAACGTGCGCGGCGTCGACGTTTTCGCCATCCAGCCAACCTGCACGCCGGTAGAGCGGCACCTCTTCGAGCTGCTCCTCATGATCGACGCTCTGAAACGCGCTTCAGCGGAGCGCATCACCGCAGTGTTACCCTATTATGGGTACGCTAGGCAAGATCGTAAGGATAAACCGAGAGTTCCTATCTCGGCCAAACTGATCGCCAGCTTGCTGGAAAGGGCTGGCGCCGATCGGGTTCTCGCGCTGGATCTACACGCAGCGCAGATTCAAGGGTTTTTCGATATCCCGGTGGATCACCTGTTCGCCGCTCCGGTCATGATCGACTATTTCCGGACGGTCGGGCTCCCGAACATCACGGTAGTGTCTCCGGATGCGGGCGGCGTGGAACGTGCCCGAGCTTTTGCCAAGCGCCTGAATGCGCCGCTGGCCATTATTGATAAACGCCGCGAGGAAGCGAACGTCGCGGAGGTCATGCACATCATTGGCGATGTCACCGGCCGGAATTGCATTATTGTGGACGATTTGATCGATACCGCCGGAACGCTTGTGAAAGGCGCCGAAGCTCTGCTCCTGCAGGGCGCGGCCAGCGTGTCGGCCTGCGCCACACATGCCGTGCTCTCCGGGCCGGCCGTTCAGCGCATAGAGGAATCTCAGGTTTTGGAAGTTGTGGTAACTAACTCAATTCCGCTGAAAGAGGAAGCCCGCGCGTGCAGCCGTATCCGCACGCTGTCCGTGGCTCCTCTTTTGGCGCGGGCCATTCAGTCCATCCATGAGGGTGGTTCGATCAGCAAGCTTTTTGTATAGATTTTTAGAGGAGTTTTAGATGAGAAAAGATATTACCATTACCGCCGAGCCCCGCGAGACGCGCGGAAAGAACGAAGCGCGCCGCCTTCGTGTGAAGGGCTTCTCCCCGGCGGTTGTCTATGGCGGGGGAATCGACCCCATCGCCATCGCCGTCAATCCGAAGGAAGTGAACGGCATTCTTCGCAGCGCCTCCGGCCACAATACAATTTTTAACGTCGATATCCAGGGCTCCATAGCCCCGGTGATGGTGGTCGACTGGCAGCACGATCCTATTAAGGGCCGCTTGCTCCATGTCGATTTGAAGCGCATTGATCTCACCAAGCGTATTGTAGTGAAGATCCCCGTTCATACCCATGGCGACCCGAAGGGCGTCAAGCTGCAGGGCGGATTGCACGAAGTTATCACTCGTGAGGTGGAAATCGAATGCTTGCCGGATGACATTCCAGAGAGCTTCACCATCGACGTAACGGAGCTTTCTATCGGTCAGAGCATCCGCGCCAGTGAGATTCCGATGATCGGATCGATGACGCTGCTCAGCCCTCCCGATGCCGTGATCTCGCACGTGGTATCGATGAAGGCCGAAGCCGTTGTCGAAGAGGTTGCAGCCGTAGCCGAGCCCGAAGTGGTGAAGAAGGGCAAGAAAGACGAGGAACCGGCGGCAGCAACACCGGAAGCCAAGCCGAAGAAGAAGTAGTTTCCCGCTTTGGAAGCCTCAACTGCTCCCTGGCTGGTGGTCGGATTGGGAAACCCCGGTCCGGAGTACGAGTGGACGCCGCATAACCTCGGCTTCCTTACCGTG
>JANXXV010000171.1 GCA_025350445.1 Bryobacteraceae bacterium
GGAGAGTCGTTGACGTGGGACAAGCTTCGGCGAAACCTGTTTACGGGCGAAGCGGCATCCGGCATTGAGGTGGCCTGAATCTGTCGGACGGCGGTTGAGCGGAACGTGGGAACCTCGGCTCCGATGTAAACGGAGAAGCTCAAGTGGAAGAACCATGAGAGTGAGAGACGGATGCGGAGCCGAGGGGCGGAACAACCCGTAGTAGCGATGAAGTCCCCGAAACGGGATGGAGCGAAGGGGTTGTGTTATAAAGCTGAATTCAATGGGTCAACCAGCAATGGGAGGAGCCTGTGAGTGAGGCGAAGCCGTTTGTAATTTCGAGGTGGGAGGTATGGGAGGCGTATAAGCGAGTCAAAGCAAATAAGGGAGCGGCAGGGGTTGGTATGTGAGCGGCAAGCGATATCTGAAAGTGGAACCGTCGAAGAAGTCGGTCCAAAGGGAACGGGAGCGGATCAACGACATGACGGATCGCCGTCAGGGTTGTACACCGCTTCCGCGCTTGATTGAGCGGCTGAACCGGCAACTGAAGGGCTGGGCGAACTACTTTTCCTTTGGGTATCCGCGCAAGGCGCACGGCAAGATCGACTGGCATCTCGGCTATCGGCTGGTTAACCACTTAAAGCATCATCGGAGCCAGCGCCCTTACCAGCTACCGGAGGGGGTGACTTACATGGCGCACTTCCAACGGCTTGGACTCGAGTTTCTTAGGCTCCAGCCCCCGCGATAGCCCACTGACGAAGGTTTCACAGGAGAGCCGGATGCGGGAAATCTGCATGTCCGGTTCGACGAGGGGAGGGGCACTTCGGTCCCCTCCTACTCTACCGGCCAATAATTCTGCGCCGCCCATGATGAGATCCCGATTGACGCCGGTTAACGCAGATTTTGCGCGGAACCGCAGTATTCTATCTGTCCAGCTATTTCTTGGACACTACACCAGCCTTGAAACGACGAGCCTTGAGCACGCCAAGTTACGCGGAGCGGAATTGGGTATGACAGTTTTGCCGGATTTCGGATTCCCGAATTTCGGATCCCCGAATTTCGGATACTTTATGATAAGCGGGAAACGCCAGACTTCACAGGCTCAGACTGCCGGGAGGCACAGTGGCTGGAAGATAATTCGACCACTGGGCAGGCCGCGATCAAGAGAACTGCTCCCGATTGGTTGGAGCACGAATTCCCGAAGGTGAAACAAGAATTAATTCATAAATCCACTCAGCGGCAATGCTTTGGTAAGTGACTTATGATACGTTCGGCAAAAAAACCCGGCTCCGAATCAACCTCCAACTCCCCCCCGCCATCCTAGACGAATTCCAATCCACTCAGTCCTCGCCACGCCCCTGCCAAAAATTTCCAGCACAGAAACAAATCGCTGATAAAATTATCATTCTCTGTGCGTCGACTTCTCTTATTGCCCCTGGCGTTCCTGGCTCTAGCCGCCCGTGGAACCTGGGAAAGCGTTCCCCTGCACTTCACGCTCTTCACCGGCGAAGGCCCGCGAAAATATCTTCCAGCCACCATGCCCGGCGGAATAGCGGTCTTCGATTACGACGGCGACGGCCGTCTCGATCTCTTCTTTCCCAATGGCGCCGAACTGCCTTCGGGCCGCAAGACCAAACCCGCTCACTCCAACCGCCTGCTGCGAAACGTGTCCGTTCGTAACGAAGGAACCCTGCGCTTTCAAGACCGCACCATCGAAACCGGCCTCGGCGGAACAGGCTACGATACTGCCGCGGCCGCCGGTGATTTTGACGGCGATGGGCGCGTCGATCTGTTAGTCTGCGGACTGCGCGGCGTCACCCTCTATCGCAATCAGCCCGACGGCACCTTCGCCGACGTCACCGCCAAGAGCGGCATCGATAACCACGGGCGCTGGGCCACCGGCGCGGCGTGGCTGGACATCGATAACGACGGCCGCCTCGACCTCTTCATCGTCAACTACGTTCGCTGGGATCCTTCCTCGGAGCGGGCCTGCGTGGTCGACGGGAAGCCCGATTTCTGCCACCCGCGCTTTTATGACCCGCAACCGAATGCCCTGTTCCGCAACAACGGCGACGGCACATTCACCGATATTTCCGAATCCTCCGGCATCGCCGCGCACAAGGGGAAGGGCATGGCCGTGGCCGTTGCCGATTTCGACGGCGATGGCTTGGTGGATATCTTCGTCACCAACGACCGGGTATTCAATTTTCTGTTCCATAACCTGGGCGGCGGGCGATTCAGCGAAATTGCACTGGAGACCGGTGTCGCGGCGCCACTCAGCGGAGATCCCCCGTCATCCATGGGCGTCAGTGCACAGGATTACGACAACGACGGCAAGCCCGATCTCATTTACACTGCACTACGCGATGAGACCTTCCCGTTCTATAGGAACCTGGGCCGCGAGTTCGACGAAGTAGGCGCACGCACTAGATTGGACTTTCTCACGCGGCCGATGGCGGGTTGGGGCATCGTCCTGGCGGACCTGGACAATGACGGGTGGAAAGATATCGCCGTCGCCCGCAGCGGAGTGCTCTCGATCAATGGATCGAAGGGCAGCTTGCAACCGGAGCCTGTTTCGTGGTTCCGCAATGAAGCGGGCAAGCGCTTTTCCGCCGGTCCGCCGCTGCCCGCCCCGCCTGCCATGTATCGCGGTTTGGTGGCGGCGGATTTCAACGGCGATGGGTGCCTGGATCTCGTGGTCACCGCGTTGAATGCCCCGGCGCGGATCCTGCGGAATTCCTGCAGCGGCAACTGGCTGGCGGTGAACGTCACCGGCGCCGGCGCGCGGGTGAGGGTTGGCGCACAGTGGGGACACGCGACCACGGCGACCGGTTATGCGTCGTCCTGCGCCTGCCCGCTACACTTCGGATTGGGGAGCCGGACGCAAACCGATGTCGAGATCATCTGGCCGGATGGCCGCCGCAAAACGATGCCTGACGTGAAAGCCAATCAAACGTTGACGGTGACGCCTTGACCATCCTGCTGGCGTTGATGCTGTTCCAGGACGCCGCATCGCTATCGCAGAGCGGCGCGCGCGCCCTGCGCGAATCCAGATTCGGCGACGCCGAGCAAGCGTACAGGCAACTGGTGCAGCGGGAGCCTGAGAATCCGATGTGGCGAATGAACCTGGGGATCGTTCTGGATTCCGCAGGCCGATACGAGGAAGCAATCCCCCAGTTCCAGGCATTCCTCAACGCCAGGCCGCAGCCTGGCGCCATTCACTGGATGACTGGCCTGGCGTATCTCAAGCTTCGCCAATCCTGCGAAGCGATTGCCCTACTGGAAAAGGCAAAGCAGTGGGACGCGCGTAGAGCAACCGTCGACCTGGGTGACGCCTACCTCGGCTGCGACCGCTTTGAGCAGGCGGCGCGAACCTATGAGTCGGCGCTCGCGTTCGGCAGCCGTGATGGCAAGCTCGCGCGGCAGACGGCGCATTGCTACTGGCGTGCGCGGCTCTATCCGCAAGCCAGGAAGATGTTTGCTCCGCTGGCAGCTTCCTTCGCCGGTGACCCGGAATTCCAATACGAGTACGGCGATACACTGGCGCGGCTGGAAGGGCCCGAGGCAGGTTTGCCCTTCTTATTGAAGGCGGCCGGAGCCGTCCCGGAAATGCCAGGCGCGCGGGGCGAGGCGGGAAAGGCACTGTTGGCGGTGGGACGGGCCGGCGAGGCAATCCCGCATCTACAGGCGGCCTCGGAAAAGGATCCAACGCTGTTGCTGGCTCTCTCTCGAGCCTATCGCCAGACTGGCCGGACGGCGGATGCCCAACGGGCGCAAGAGGAGTACCGCAGTAAGGTGGGAGCCGGGAAAGACTGACCCCGCCGCGCCTACGCCGGTTAAAAGCGCAAAAGCCGCACTCCGGCGGCGCCAAGCGAAAAAGGTTCCTCGCTGTCAGTCGTGGGTTGGGGCGAAAGCCGGTTACTATGGCTGAACGCGTATGGTGAGGTCGCGCAGCTATTAAAGAAAATGAACTCTTCCAGGCCGCTTTCGGTATTGTGCCTCCCTGGCTGGTGAGTCGATGTAGCTTTATGGTCGAGTCGGGAAAGCGGGACATTTATCCGGACTTTCCACGTGGCTCGGCTTTCCCTTGTGCGGTGTGCGGAGACGAGGGGAAGGCCTACGATACGGAAACTCTCACTTGGCGCCACCTGAACTTCTTCCAACATCAAGCCTATCTCCATGCCCGAACTCCCCGGGTTCAGTGTTCCCGCTGTGGTGTTCATCGGATCGCTGTGCCGTGGGCGAGACCGGACAGCGGCTTCACTTTGCTGTTTGAAGCCTTTATCCTGCAACTTGCCAAGGCGATGCCTCTCCTCGCCATCGCACGCCTAGCGGGAGTTTACAAGTTATAGGCAGACCTCCGAGGCTGGCCTCCTCGGCTCTCGATTTGTAGCCCTCCCCATCCCTCTGAAGAATAAAGAGTTAACTCAAACGGTCCGCCATGCAGGCTGCGGGTTTCTTGTGCTTCAATCTGTATGACCTAACGAACTAGCTTTTACACGCCCCCTACCCCGCAATCGCCATGCGTGAGGCCGCAGTTTCTGTATCCCTGCATTTATGGCATACAAGTCACTATTTCGACCCTTGGCAGTCCCCCAAACATTTTCCTGTTGATTTGGTTGTGAAATCGTCGTATGACCTAAGCATGCCGAGCCTCACCCCAAAAATCATCGGCGGCCACACCTATTACTACGCCCGCTATTGCCAGCGCGTCGATGGCAAGCCCAAGATCGTCCGCCAAGTCTACCTCGGCAAGATCGACGATCTAGTCGCCGCCGCCGAGCACTCCCAGCAGCCGCCCCAGCCGCTGGAAACGGAGGTGGCCGCTTTCGCCGATATCGCCGCTCTATTCGACATCGCCCAGCGCCTGGATCTTGTCCAGTTGCTCGATTCCATCCTCCCGGCCAAGCGCCACCAGGGCCTCTCCACCGGCCAGTACTTGCTGCTGGCCGCCATCAACCGCGCCGTTTCCCCCTCCAGTAAACTGCAATTCGCCGACTGGTACCGGCAAACTACTTTGACTCGCCTGCTGCCCGCCGATCCATCTGCGCTGTCTTCACAGAACTTCTGGAACCATATGGATCTTGTCACCGCCGATCACGTCCTCGCATGCGAAAAACAAATCACCCAGCGTCTCATCCAGCGCTTTCAACTCGATCTCCGCGCCCTGGTCTACGACGGCACCAATTTCTTCACCTACATCAATACCCGCACTCCCGCCGAACTTCCGCAGCGTGGGCATAATAAGCAGAAACGCACGGATCTGCGCCAAGTCAGCCTTGGTCTGCTCGTCAGCGCCGATTTCCACATCCCTTTGTTCCACAAGGTTTACGCCGGCAATGTTAACGACAGCACCGAATTCCGAACCATCACGGCGGAACTCTCCACCCATTACCGCCAACTGGCCGAATCCTGCGATCACATCACCCTGGTTTTTGACAAAGGCAACAATAGCGGCGAGGCCTTTGCGTCTCTCCAAAACACGCCCTTTCATTTCGTGGGATCGCTGGTCCCCTCTCAGCATTCCGAGTTGCTGGCCATTTCCCGAAAACAGTTCCGCACGCTCACTCAGTCTGGCCTGGAAGGAGTGGAAGTCTATCGCGCCCAAAAGAAAGTCTTCGGTCAACCGCGCACCATTGTAGTGACCTTTAATCGGCACCTGTACGACGGACAACTCCAGGGGCTAACCGCTCACCTGGCCAAGGCGCGGCGGAAGTTGCTCGACCTGCAAACGCTGTTGCAACGCCGCCGGGACGGCATAGTGAAGGGCGGCAAGGCCCCCACGCTGGATTCGGTGAAAAAACAGATCCATACGATCTGCTCGGCCCAGTTCGTGGGGAAGGTCTTGAACGCCGAGGTTCAGGAAGTCACGAAAGGCAATGCGTTTTCAACTCTTGCGCCACTGGAACTCACTTTCAGCACCGACCAAGCGGCCCTTGCCGAACTATGCCGCGTCCAGTTCGGCAAAACCATTCTATTTACCGACAACGCAGGCTGGGCCGATGAAGAGATTGTCCTGGCTTACCGCTCCCAATACCACATTGAGGATGCATTCAAAACAAGGCTCCTCTGAGGAATCTGTGGGTAACTGAAAGGTGTCACCGCCGGGGTTGAGCGAGGAGTCTGTAGAACTTCCGGCAGGTGGAATCGAAGGAACGCTGCTCATCTTCCGAG
>JANXXV010000968.1 GCA_025350445.1 Bryobacteraceae bacterium
CGGAACACACGCGTGTAAATCTCTTCAGGTGTCTCAAAGAAGAGGGTGCTTTCGACTTGCATCTAAGCTCGTAATGTAACATAGCAGGAGTACCCGATACACAATTGTCTACGGGTTCCAGGGCGGATTTCCGCACTCGCCCGACAACCAAGTTTTCCGGAGGATGCTTGCGCAAAGCGAAGATAACCGCAGTGGGCTGTTTTACGCCGCCGGGGGTGCTGACAAATCAGGACTTGACCCATATGGTGGAAACCAGTGATCAATGGATTCTGGAACGGACGGGCATTCGCTCGCGGCACATTGCTCCGCCCGGGATGGCCACGTCCGACATGGCGTTTGAGGCCGCCAAAATTGCGCTTGAGAGCCGCGGAATCGATGCGTCCAGTTTGGATGCCATCCTGGTTTGCACCGTCACTCCGGATATGTTTTTTCCCTCCACTGCTTGCCTGGTGCAGAACAGGCTGGGCGCCAAGAAGGCGTGGGGCTTCGACCTCATCGCGGCCTGCTCCGGATTTGTCTACGGTTTAACCACCGCCGCACACTTGGTTGGTTGTGGAACGCATCAAAAGGTTTTGGTGATCGGTTCGGACACCATGTCGCGCATCATCGACTATACCGACCGCTCCACCTGCGTGCTCTTTGGAGACGGCGCCGGCGCGATGATCGTCGAGGCGGCCGAAGATGGCGAGGATGTTGGATTCATCGGCTTTTCCAACGAAATCGACGGCTCCGGCGGTGACTATCTAAAGATGCCCGCGGGCGGCAGCCGTATGCCGGCAACGGTGGAGACCGTGCAGAACCGGATGCATTACGTGCATCAGGAAGGCCAACAGGTTTTCAAGTACGCTGTACGGAAAATGTACGAACTCTGCACCGAACTGTTGGAACGAAATAACCTGACGCTGGCGGATGTGGATTGGATGATCCCGCACCAGGCCAACAGGCGTATCATCACCGCGGTTTCGGAAAAAATGGGCCTGTCCGATCGTGTGATCATTAATATTGAAGAGTTTGGCAATACTACCGCCGCCACCATTCCGCTTGCCACCCGTACGGCGCTTGAGACAGGCAGATTGAAGAAGGGCGATTTGGTATTGTTCGCGGCCGTAGGCGCCGGCTACACGGCGGGCGCCAATTTATGGCGATGGGGGTTCTAATATGCGCGTAGTTTCCGGTCCGCTCGATAACCCGCTCGAAAATCTGGAACAGTGGGACGATTTCGTCAAGGAACGCTACCATCCCGGCAAAACCGAAGACCAATTCCGCAATTACGACGACGCTACCCCGCCGCTGGTGCGCGAGTTTTACCGCCGGAATCATGCCAATCAGACGCGCGAATTCGTGCTGCAAAAGAAACGCCAATATCTGGGCAAAGAACGCGGCGAAATGGGCATCTGGGAGGCCATGAATTACCTGAACACTCTGGTGGACGATAGCGATCCCGATACCAGCCTCTCGCAGATTGAACACAACTTGCAGACCGCTGAGGCGATTCGCAAGGATGGCCATCCAAGATGGTTTATTCTCACCGGCCTGATTCACGATTTAGGTAAACTGCTCTGCCTCTACGGAGAGCCGCAATGGGCGGTTGTGGGCGATACCTTTCCGGTGGGCTGTGCGTTCTCGGACAAAATCGTATTCCCGGAATTTTTCGCCGCCAATCCCGATTCAATCAATCCCGGTTACCGCGCGCGGCTCGGCATCTACCAGCAGAACTGCGGGCTTTCGAACGTCGATCTTTCCTGGGGGCACGACGAGTACCTCTATCACGTCATGAAGGATTATCTGCCGGAACCGGCGCTGTACATGATCCGCTATCACTCGTTCTATCCTGGCCACCGCGAAGGCGCCTACGACTATTTGTTTAACGGCGAAGACCGCGAGATGTTCGATTGGGTGCGGAAATTTAATCCCTACGACCTCTACTCGAAAGGCCACACGAAACCCGACACCGCCGAACTACGGCCCTATTACGAAGACCTGATTGCCGAATACCTGCCCGCAAAGCTACGCTGGTAGCCTATGCTGCTCGGAGCCGTAACTTACAACGTATTGAAGGACTGGGACGTCGAGACCATCGTCCGGAATCTGCAGGCCGCGGACTTTGAGGCGGTGGAACTGCGCACCGGGCACAAACATCTGGTGGAGCCCTCCATCAATGCCGCTGAACGCGAACGGGTGAAAAATCTGTTCGAGCGCAGCAAGGTGCGCCTGTTGAGCTTCGGCACCACCTGCG
>JANXXV010000543.1 GCA_025350445.1 Bryobacteraceae bacterium
CTTTTTGGGTAAGAAGTGGCCCTTCATCATCGCTTCGCTGATTCTAACCGGGGCTGGCCTGGTGAGTTTGGTGGCGCGCGGCGGACCCCGTTACGGGATTGATTTTCGCGGCGGGGCGTTGGTCTACGTGAAGTTTGCGGACAAGCCGATGCCGGACAAAGTCCGATCGGCGCTTGCGTCGAAGATTCCCGGCGGCGGCGCACCTGAAGTGGTGGAAGTGCAGGGTACGAACGAGCTGATTATCGGCACGGAGATTCAAGACGAGAAGACGCTGGCGGTGACGCGGCAGGCGATTGTAGACACCCTTGCGAAAGAGTTTGGCCAAAGCGGCGGACAGCGCCTCGACTTTAACAATTCCGTTGCGGGCGCGATTGCGGAACGGCTTCGCGATGTCTTACAGCGGAACGGCGCCGGTATTTCCGAGCAACAATTGCAGGACTTATCGAAGGCGATCACGAAGTTCCGGGATACGCCTCCGCAGTCGGGACTGCTGCGCAACTTCGAACAACTTTCAGGCGTTCCAGGCGTAACCGCACCGGTTATAGCGGCGCTGAATCAGGAATTTTACACGGCGCCTTATGCGATCCGCGGGGTGGAACTGGTGGGCGCCAAGATAGGCGCGGACCTCCGCCGCCAAGCTATTTATGTTGTGCTGTCCGCCTTGGGCGGGATGCTAATCTATATTGCCTTCCGTTTCGAGTGGATTTACGGCGTTGCCGCGGTGTTGGCGGTGTTTCACGACACAATCATCACAATCGGGTTGTTCTCGCTATTCAACCTGGAAATTTCGCTGACCGTTGTAGCGGCCCTGCTGACCTTGGTTGGATACTCGATGAACGACACGATCGTAGTGTTCGACCGCATTCGGGAGAATCTGAAGCTGCTGCGGCGGGAAAAGCTGGAGAATCTGATCAACATCAGTGTGAACCAGACTTTGAGCCGGACGTTGCTGACCTCGGGGCTGACGTTTCTGACCGCGCTGTCGCTGTTTCTTTTTGGCGGTCCCGTACTGAAGGGGTTTTCTTTTGCTCTAGTTGTTGGTATTATCGTCGGCACCTACTCGTCGATTTTTATCGCCAGCCCGATCCTGGTCCTCTGGCAGGATTTTGTGGAAAAGCGGAAGGGAACCGCGTCGGCAGCGGCTGCCGGGGCAGTTCGACGCCGCTAATGAATGTATCTTAAAATAGCAGGCCGCGCGTGCGAGGTGGAACACGGGATGGCCCAGCGCGCGGCAATGTAAAGGGGTAATTGTCATGTTTGAACAGACCTTTGTCGAGAGCACGAATCAAACCAGGAAAGGCGCCTCGGTTTTTGTTTCCTTCATCGTTCAGGTGGCTTTGATTATCGTCATGGTACTCATTCCCCTGATCTTTACCGACTCTCTTCCCAAGACGCAGCTCACAAGCTTCCTTGTAGCCCCGCCGCCGCCGCCCCCGCCGCCGCCCCCGCCCGCGGCTGCCCCGGTTAAGATTGTAAAAGTCATACCCCGTCAGTTCGACGCCAACAAGCTGATGGCCCCGAAAGTCATTCCCAAAGACATTGCCAATATCAAAGAAGAAGAGCTTCCTCCCATGGCCGGTACGCCGGGTGTGGTTGGCGGCGTTCCCGGTGGAGTGCCCGGCGGCGTCGGCGGCGGCGTGTTGGGTGGTATTATCGGCGGGATCCCGTCCGCGGCTCCGCCCCCTCCTCCGGTGAAGGAAGCGCCGAAGCCGGTGACCCCGAAGTCCATTCGCGTGGGTGGTAACGTGCAGGCGGCCAAGTTGATTCGGCAGCCGAAGCCGGGGTATCCCCCGCTGGCCAAGCAGGCCCGTATCCAGGGCACCGTACGGTTCAACGCGGTGATCGGAAAAGACGGAACCATCCAGAATCTGACGTTGGTCAGCGGACATCCGCTGCTGATTCCGTCCGCGCAGGATGCCGTTCGCCAATGGGTCTACCAGCCCACGACGTTGAACGGCGAGCCAGTCGAAGTTGTCACCACGATTGATGTCAACTTTACTCTGAGCCAATAGTGTTGTAAGTAGACATACGCAAGACAGGTAAACTTTGTTCGTAAGAAATTTCAGTACCTAATTCAACTCGCAGGAGAAAAACAGAATGTTGCTACAGATGCACCTTTGGGCTTTCATGTTTCTTCAAGAAGCATCGCCCGCCATCAGCTTTGACCTTGTCAAGATGGTCGGTCAGATGACTATTATGGGCAAGGCCGTCGTTTTGACGCTCTTCATCATGTCCGCCTGGTCCATCGGTGTCATGATCGACAGAGCGATCGCCTTCAGCGCAGCGCGCAAGCAATCGAGAGCATTCGCACCCGCCGTCGCCGGCGCGCTGCGTGAAAATAAACTCGATGAAGCGATCAAGATTGCAGACCGTTTCCGCAAGAGCCATTTGGCCAAGGTTGTGGTGGCTGGTCTTCAGGAATTCCGCGCGCACCAGGACAGCAGCGAGATTCCCGGTGAAGAGATCGAAGCTTCCAAGCGCGCGCTGGAACGCTCCGAAGCTATTGTTCACGCTGAACTCAAGCGTGGAATCAGCACGCTTGCCACGATCGGCTCGACGGCTCCGTTCGTTGGACTGTTCGGAACGGTTATCGGAATCATCAACGCATTCCGCGGAATCGCGACGGAAAAGTCGGCTGGTCTCGGCGCGGTATCGGCTGGTATTTCCGAAGCGTTGGTCACCACCGCGGTGGGACTCTTTGTGGCTATTCCGGCCGTGTGGATGTTCAACTATTTCACCGGTCAACTGGAGTCGTTCGACGTCGAAATGGGTAACTCCAGTTCGGAACTGATCGATTACTTCCTAAAGCGGTCGCAGCGGATGGCCAAGAAATAGCCGGAAAAAGAGCCGGGCGCAGCGAGTTGAATTCGAGACATCGGGGTGGGCCAAATGGCTCGCCCTCATGTCCCGGCAAAAGATGTTCCGGCAGAAGGCGTCCCGGCAAAACAGGAGATTGCATTCATGAAAAAACAACCAGTTCCCGCTCCGGTTTCCGACATCAATGTCACCCCGATGGTGGACGTGATGCTTGTGTTGTTGATCATTTTCATTGTTATCACTCCGATGCTTTCCAAGGGTATCAGCGTGGACATGGTGAAGACGAAGAACCCGATCAAGATGGCGGCCGCGGATAAAGAAGATGCGGTTTTGGTCGCTGTAAGCCGCGACGGCAAGACTTATCTGGGATCAAACGCCATGGCACCGGATCAGCTGCCCCAGAAGGTGAAAGATATGCTGACGAACAAGTTGGACAAAACGGTATACCTGAGAAGCGATTCGCGTGCCCGCTACGAGCGTGTAGTGGAAGTGGTGGATAACCTGCGCGCGGCTGGGGTGGATCAGCTCGGTTTGCTGACCGAAAAGAACGACAAAGTAGACAAAGGTACAGCGCCGGGGACGGCGGGCGGACCTCCAGCCGGACAATAAGCTGGAAGCGCGCATTCCGGTAGACGACAGAGTTTTCTAAAAGGAGCAATTCTTATGGCAATGGCAACCGGTGGAAGAAAGGGAGCGATGGCGGACATGAACCTGACGCCCCTCATCGATGTTCTGCTTGTGCTGCTGATCATCTTCATGGTGATCACGCCGCTCGATCAGATGGGACTGGACGCGCTAGTGCCGCAGCCGCCGCCGCCCAATGCGCCGCCACCTCCACCCGGGCAAGATCGTACGGTGGTAATCATCATTGACAAGGACAAGAAAATGATGATCAATACCGAACCAACTGATGAGACGAGTCTTGAAGATTTCCATCAGCCGGTTACCCAGTCTGCCCTCGTCGGTTGGTTCGGAATT
>JANXXV010000999.1 GCA_025350445.1 Bryobacteraceae bacterium
GGCGGAAACTTTCGCGCCGAGAATGTCCATCGCCTGACCGGACCGCAGGCTACCCTCGCCAACATCAAGCGTGAACTGGAGACCTGGCTGCCTTCGGTGGCCAAGGAAGAAGACCGAGTAGTGATTTATTTCGCGGGTCACGGATTTATTTCCGGCGGACGTGGCTACCTGGCTCCTTACGATCTTGATCCCGCGGACATTCCCGGCACCGGCTACTCGATGGACGCGCTGGGGCAGGTGGCTGGGGCGCGCATTAAGTCGAAATGGAAGGTCCTGCTCACCGATGCTTGCCATAGTGGCGCCATTGCTCCCGATGCCGAAGCGCGCGCGTTGAATCAGAGCCTGCTGGATCTGTCGCGTTCGATTCTCTCACTCACTGCGGGCCGCGATCGCGAACGCTCTTTTGAAAGTAAGGAATGGGGCGGCGGCCACGGAATCTTTACGTACTACGTCGTGAAAGGCCTCGAAGGGGAAGCGGACGAGTCCGGCGATGGCATCGTAACCGCCGATGAACTTGCGGAATACGTGCGTCGCAACGTGCGGGAAGCCACCAAGGGACAGCAGAACCCCACGTCCGATCGCGGCAGCTTCGATCCCAACATGCTGCTGGCGTATCTGCCCAACGGACTGCGCGTGGGCCACGCCCCGCCGCCGGTCGACGGCACGCTGGTGTTTGAAACCAACATGGACGGGGTCGAGGTCTTCGTCGACGGAACCTCGCGCGGTGTCGTCAACAAAGGGAGTGCTCTTCGCCTGCCTGGCTTGCGTCCCGGAAGCCACACGGTGCAAGGCGTGAAACTGGGCTATGAACCGGATGGCCCGCGGGACGAAACCGTTTATCCTGGCAGGGAATCCACCGTCTCCATCAAAATTCTAGTCGCACGCCGCCGCACCAAGGCCGCGCTGGATCAGTTGAATGAAGGACTCGGATACTACAACAAAGGCTTTGCGGATAACTACAAGAAAGCGGTCGAGCATTTCGAGAAAGCCTTGGAGATCGACCCCACCTACAGTCAGGCCGCGCTTTATTTGGGACGCGCCTACAACTCGCTCTTTGAGTCGCAGAAATCCCAAGCCGCGTTCCGCAAAGCCATTGAGGTCGACCCGGATTACCTGGAGGCGCGTGTCAGTTTAGCGGGTGTTCTCCTGGACACGGGTGCTGTGGATGAAGCGATCCGCCAGCTAAATACGGTGGTCCAGCGCGACAAGACCAACGCCACCGCGCTCTACATGCAGGCCCAGGCCTATCGGATGAAGGAATTGTATGCGCAGTCGATTGACTCCGCGCGCGCGTCCATCCATCTCGCTCCCGCCGCAGCGGAACCACATTTGTGGCTGGCGGAAAGTCTTCGGCTGAGCGGAAAGTATCCCATTGCTTCCACTGAATACACGGAGTATTTGCGTCTAAGCGACTTTGATACCGGGATGGCGGGCAAAATGAACTACTACGTGCTCGGCTTCCTGGCTGGAATCGGCAAGAAATCGCGCGCTGCGCAGACCGATACTTGGCGCGACATGCGCAGCCTGGCATACTTCGGCCTGTGCGACGCGGAACGCAAGCAAAGTCATTTCGACTTGGGCGTGGCATATTGTCAGAAGTCGCTGGCCTACGATCCCAAGGATCCCTACACGCATTACGCCCTGGCTCTCTGTTACGCTCGCGAAGCCGCGCAGAATGGCAGTCTGGAGACTCTGGCCGCGGCGCGCAAGCATTTCGAGGTCATGCTCGATCTCAATGGCGATCTGGAAGAGGCCAAGTTTGCACGCCAGAATATGAAGAGCATCGATCAATTACTTAAAATCCGATAGTTCGCGAAACGCGTAAATGGTATGGAGGCAAGAAAGATGTCGCAGCGCGCAATCAAACTCATTCTAGGCAGCCTGCTCATTTTGCCGGTTGGGCAACTCCCCGTTTTCGCGGATGCGCAGGAGACGCCGGTGGGAATTCTGCTTTCCGCCCCTGACGCGAAAGTGGTGCGCGCGAACTCCACCACTCCCCTGGACGCAAAGTCTTGCGATCTCTTGTTTAGCGGCGATTCCATCCGCACCGGCTCGGCCGCTGCTTCCTATTTATTCTGCGCCGGCAAGAGCCGCCAAACTTTAGCGCCGAAGGGCGAGGCGTTGTTCGAGGCTACCCAAGTGCGAGTCAGGAAAGGAAAGCTCGCATCGCAGCAGCCGGCCGGTTCCTGCATGCTCCCAGCTATGCTGCGCGTTTCCGTCGCCAGCCAGCAATCCTACGGAGCCATGCGAATGCGCGATCTGGATACAGTCCCGGTCGTCGCACACGATCGGCTGCCGCCCAGCGTCCTCGCGGACTTGGCGCCGTTTGAGAAAGCCGCTGCCCAGAGCGGAGATGATCCGTCGCCGCTGGTGGGCATGGCCACCGTATTTGAACGCGCCGGTCTCCTCTCCAATGCCTATGAAGTGTATAGCAAGATCCAGTCCAAGTGGCCCGGCGTCATTTGGGTGAAGTCCAAGCTGGCTGAATTGGATCGACTACTGGCGGCCAAGACGGAACCCCGGCGAATTCAATAGCGCTCCGGGCATCACTGCAAAATTCTTCCCCATCGCGCTGCCGCGATAGGTCTCGCAAGAGTGGTACCTTGGCATTTGGGAGGATCGATGCACCCCAGAACGCAACGTTTCTTATCTCTAATCTTTCTGCTATTGCTGCTTGATTTCACACAACTTCCCGCTTGGGGCCAGAACCCGTCCATCCTTGAGATTGTAATCGTCGAGGGAGAAGGCGCGATTAATAATGTGAAGCAGCGCGTCAATAGAGACCCCATCGTCCAAGTGGAAGACGAGAACCACAAACCAGTGGCCGGAGCCGCCGTCGTCTTCTTCCTGCCGAGTAATGGCCCGGGTGGAGTATTTGCCAACGGCGGCACCACGCTGACCACTGCCACCAACGCCCAGGGTCAAGCAGTGGCCCGCGGCATCCGCTTTAATAATCAGGCCGGCTCCATGCAGATTCGCGTGGCCGCTTCCTTTGCCGGACTTACCGCCAGCGCCATCATCACTCAAACCAACGCCCTCGGCACTTCTGCCACCGGTGCTTCCAGCGGAGGAATGAGTCTCACCACCAAACTGCTGATCGTTGGCGCAATCGTTGGCGGGGGCATCGCGGCGGGCGTGATCATTGCCAACCGCGGCGGCGGTAGCTCTTCCAATAATCCCTCTACCATCACCATCACTCCCGGCACCATAACAGTAGGTCCATAATAATGCGGCGAAATGACATTTCCGGCATCTTCATCTTCTTTGCTCTGACTGTCGCTGCGTGTGCCCAGGTGAGAGGGCCCATCATGGGTTATCTTCCCGAGAAAGGCGCCCTGCGGATCCTCTATGGGATTCCCGGCGCCGGTTCCGTGAGCGCTCCACAGTTATCCGATCGCACCCTCTCTCTTCTCGAGGTTTCCCCTGACCAGACCCGGGCCCTGGCGATCGACGCCGATACGGGTGCGCTGGTTTCGCTGACACCGGACGCCGTTTCCACCGCTCTTATTGCGGGAGCAGGTCCCGCCGCGGACCGCATTACGTTCAGTCCCAGTGGAACCGCAGCCGCCCTCTGGTTCTCGGCGGCTCACCACGTCCAGGTGGTCAGCGGGCTGTCCGCTACCCCGTCGGTGCGCGACCTCGACGTTTCGTCGCTGGGGGCCGATCCCCTCAGCTTGGCCGTGAGCGACGATGGCCAGTGGGTCGCCGGCGCCTGGTCCGACAGAGTCTACGCCATTGGGCCGGATGGAAATGTATCCATACTTCCGGTGGACGGTCCGGCGGAGGCTGTGTGCTTCTTCCACGGACGAGCGGACGTCGCAGTGATTACCGTCAATCAAGTCGTGATCGTCGCGAACATCGATGGCGCTGCCGTTCCCAGCGTCCTTTGGACCAGACCGAGTGACGCGCCGCCGCCCGACCCGGCGACACAACTAGAAGTGGCCCTAGGCTTCGCGACTTCTTTCGATAATCGCTATCTGAGCATCGCCGGAAGTCTCAGCCATCTGGCTACGTTCGACCTCGTCACCGGCGCCAGCATCGGCGGCGATTGCGCTTGTTTGCCCAAGGGCTTGTTCGGAATGGGCGGCTCCCTGTTCCGCCTCACTGGCTTGACCGATGGCGCTGTGAAGCTTTTCGACGCGTCTACGAATGAAGTGTGGTTAGTGCCGCTCGCCGCCACTGAGGGGGCGCAGCAATGACTGTGCGCCGCGCGCCTCTCCTCGCCGCTGCGCTGGCTGTCGTCTCCGTCAGCGCCTGGGGCCAAAGCCTTACCATCACGCCCACTAGTTTGCCGGTCGGCGGCGGCGTGTTTACCGTGAATAAAGCGATTCCTTTACAGCAACTCGGCGTCGCCCCTCCGTTTCAGAACGATCTAATCCTGTGGTCGATATCCAGCGGCAATCTTCCTCCCGGGTTGAGTTTGTCGGGTGCGGCAAGTCCCCCGGGCTCCATTGCAGGCACGCCGACGCAGGCAGGCGCTTTCACATTCACGGTGATGGCCGTCGACAACCAGGCTCCCACACCGCAGCAGGCGTTCCAGCAATACACCCTCTTCGTTTCGACAGGAGCCCCGCTCACTCTTACGCCGCTTACGCATCCTTCAGGCGCACTTGGCGGCTTTTATTCCGGCCTATTGTTCCAAGCCAGCGGCGGCGTGCCGGGCTACACCTGGGCGTTGCAGCGCACAACGAACTCCGATGGATTGCTACTCGACCCCAACACCGGCTTTCTGACAGGAAACCCGCAAGCCGGCGGAATTTTCCCGATCGGCGTGATTGTCACTGACGCCTCAGGCGCGCAAGCGACGGCATCCAACAACCTGGATGTTCTGGGCATCACCACGGCTGCGTTGCCCAACGGGACCATAGGGATCGCTTATTCACAACCGCTGGCCGCCATCGGCAACACGGGTTCTCTAAGTTGGTCGTTGCTATCGGGCGTGCTGCCTCCGGGCTTAAATCTCAGCCCGCAGGGACAGATCGCGGGCACTCCCACCACTGGCGGCACTTTTCCATTCCAGGTTTCGGTCACCGATATTGCTGCTGGCGTAACTACCAGCCGTTCGTTAAGCATAATTATTCCGGCAATCCTGACGATCACCACCACCACCGTTCCCAGTGGAACAGTTGGAATCCCCTATTCACCGCCGGCGCTCGCGGCCACCGGCGGCAGCGGCCCATTGAATTGGAGTTCGGTGTCAGGCAATCTTCCTCCTGGGATCAGTCTCAGCGCCCAGGGACTGATTACCGGCACGCCCACTCAAGCGGGACCGTTTACCTTTCAGGTTCGAGCTACCGATCCCGTCACCAACTTGAACGCGACGCAGTCTCTCAGTATCAACGTCACGGCCCCTCTTTTGGTGAGCACCATTTCGCTCGCCAACGGAACCATTGGCATCGCCTATTCTCAAACTCTGCAGGCGACCGGTGGGACTCCTCCCTATTCCTGGAGCGCGACCGGCCAGCCGGCGGGCTTGGCGCTGGATCCCAATACTGGCATCCTCAACGGTACCCCCACCGCACCGGGCGCATCGGCCATTTCGATCACACTCACCGACGCGGCGCGAGGCTCGGCCTCTCTGCAACTCACCTTGACGATCGGAACACCGGGGATAGCTCCCGCCGCTCTTCCCAGCGGTTTTATAAATGTCCCCTACTCGTCAACTCTTGCCGTAGTCGGGGCGACGATTGCCAACTGGGCCGTTACCACCGGCACACTCCCCGCTGGGTTGAATCTGAATCCCTCCACGGGCGTCATTAGCGGCACGCCGACTGTGGCGGGAACTTCGCCGTTCACTATTACAGCGAGCTTTGGGAGTGTTACTGCCGTGGTGCCGCCTATCGTGCAATCGTTCACGATCGTCATCAACGCTCTCACCATTACCGGCCTTCCGCAAACCGGGGTCGCGGGCACGCAGCCCTCCGCAACGTTATCGTTGAGCGGCGGAACCTATCCGTTGAACATCACCGGCACAATGACGCTGACCTTCGCGCCCGCGTCCGGCGGCTCCCAGCTTTATGACGCAAAGTTCGCCAGCGGTGCGGCGACTACGGCCACCTTCACTATCGCCGCTGGTAGCAGCCAGGGATTGTTCAGCACCACACCGTTCACCAGCATTCCTGTCATGATCGGAACCGTCGCCGGCAACATTAAGATCACCACCAGCTTGCAGGATTCCGCCGGCAATCCGCTTCCGCCACCCGCGCCTGTCGTCATCGCCGTCATTCCCACCGTTCCGGTCATTAGCAAAGTGACTATTGGCACGGTGACCACCAGCGGATTCAGCATTTCCGTGACCGGCCGCTCGACTCCGCGCGACATGACCAGCGCTCTTTTCCACTTCACGTCGCCGACCAACACGCAGTTGGCTTCGGCGGATGTTACGGTGCCGCTCTCCAGTGCATTTGCCGGCTGGTACGGCAGTTCCGCCTCCATCCCCTTGGGCAGCACATTCACCGTGACAGTGCAGTTCACTTACACCGGACCGCCGGGAACCACGGTCCCCTTCACTGCGGTCACGATCACCCTGACGAACTCGGTCGGCGCTTCGGCCGTCTTTGGCCCGGTCAACCCATAGCCTTCTCGGTTCCTTGAGAGTTGGCCCCAGCCTCTTACGCAAAGCCTCTTGTAAGATGAAGCGACAGTCGTGGTCCAGCCTACTAGTTCTCTAAACGCGTTGGGTTCGAAGCAACCTTCCGCCGAACCGTGCGTACTGGTGATTTTCGGAGCCTCCGGCGACCTTACGAAGCGCCTGCTGATGCCCGCCTTCTATAACCTTGCCTGTGACGGCTTGCTAACCGAGCACTTTGCCATCGTGGGCATGGCGATGGACGAACTCACCACCGAATCGTTTCGCGAAAAGATGGCGACCGATATTAAACAATTTTCCACGCGCCAGGAATTCGATCAAAACACTTGGGATTGGCTCTCTTCGCGACTCTACTATACTCCGGGCAAGTTCGACGACAACGCTGCGTTTGTCCGCTTGGCCGGGCTCGTGTCGAAGCTCGACGAACGATATCAGGCGCGCGGGAACGTTCTGTTTTACATGGCCACGCCCCCGCCGGTGTTCGGACTCATTTCGAGTAACATCGAGAAGGCGGGCTTCAAAACCTCTTCCGCAGGCTGGAAGCGAATCATTGTAGAAAAGCCGTTCGGCAACGATTTGCCTTCCGCCATTGCGCTGAATCGGGAAATCCTCACGTACTGGACCGAGGACCAGATCTACCGCATCGATCATTATCTGGGCAAAGAGACAGTCCAGAACATCATCGCATTCCGGTTCTCAAACGGGATGTTTGAGCCGGTATGGAATCGGAATTTCATCGATCACATCCAGTTCAGCGTTGCGGAGGCTGTCGGTGTCGAAGGGCGTGGCGCATACTATGACCGGTCTGGCGTGCTGCGGGACATGCTGCAGAATCACATGTTCCAGATGCTGGCGTATCTCTGCATGGAGCCGCCCACCTCGTTCGCGCCCGAGGCGGTTCGCAATGAGAAATCCAAGTTGCTCGAAGCCGTGCGTATCATGGACGCGGGCTCCGTGCGCGCCAATACGGTTCGAGGCCAGTACGGCCCGGGCGTTAGCTCCGATGGAAAACCGGCGCTCGGTTACCGCGAGGAGCCCAGCGTGCCCAGCCTGTCCGCTACGGAGACGTTCGCAGCGGTCAAGCTTTTCATTGACAACTGGCGATGGCTTGGCGTTCCCATCTATCTTCGTTCAGGCAAGCGGCTGTGGAAGCGCGGCACGGAGATCGTCGTGCAGCTTAAGAGCCCGCCGGACATCGTGTTCAGAGGCACTCCGGTTGCATCGCTTGAACCAAACCGGTTGATCTTTCACATCCAGCCGGACCAGGGGATCGAGCTGCGGTTTCAGGCCAAGACGCCGGGCCCGGAGATGTCTCTGCAGAACGTGAACATGCGCTTCGACTACAGCCAGGCGTTTACCGCCCCGCGCGCGACCGGCTACGAAGTACTCATTTATAACTGCATGAACGGCGACGCGACCCTGTTCTCGCGAACCGACCTTGTCGAGACAGCCTGGCGGATTGCTCAACCCATGTTGGACGTGTGGAAAAACGAACCGGCAGATTTTCCGAATTACGCGGCGGGTACCTGGGGCCCTAAAGCTGCTTTCGAGCTGATGGAGCGAGACGGACGGAAATGGGTCGAAATTCTCAATCGTGAAACGCTTGAAAAGGTCCCGCTATTTGAAGGAGCAGACACTGTGTTCCTTGCGTCGCTCATTTTGGCTCTGAAGCCGGTGGTTTTCCAGCCGGGCGATTTGGTCGTGCGCCAAGGGGAGTCCGGCGGCGAGATGTATGTAATCTCACGCGGCGAAGTAGAAGTAATCGACGGCTCCGGCAACGTCGTCGCGACACTCGGCGAGGGCAACTTCTTCGGCGAAATCAGCCTCCTGACAGCAGCGCCTCGAAACGCAACCGTCCGCGCCAAATCCTATTGCGACTTTTTCGTGCTCGACAAATCCGGCTTCACGCGCGTGCTGCGTGACCGCCCGCAATTTCTTAAATCAATCATGGAAATTGCCCAAACGCGCTACAACCTTTCCGCGCAGGAAGTTCTGTCGGAACATTCGGACAAATGAAGCCGATTCTCGAAACTGCGGAGTACCAGCGATTACACGGCCCGTATCAAGGGAGCTTGGTGCGCCCCTGGCGCAAATGGGGCCCGTACACGTCCGATCGCGCTTGGGGCACTGTGCGCGAGGACTACAGCGCTTACGGAACCGCTTGGGACTACCTCACTCACGACCTTGCCCGCAGCAAGGCCTACCGCTGGGGTGAAGACGGCATCGCCGGCCTGTGTGACCGCTACCAGATTCTGGTGTTCGCGCTGGCTTTCTGGAACGGCCGCGACCCCATCCTCAAGGAACGCTTTTTCGGCCTCAATAACGGCGAAGGTAACCACGGCGAGGACGTCAAAGAATACTATTTCTACCTCGACAACACGCCGTCGCACAGCTATCAAAAAATGCTGTACAAGTACCCGCAGCGCGAGTATCCCTACGGCTGGCTGGTCGACGAAAACCGCAGCCGTGGCGGGCGCGGTGGCGAATTCGAGCTAATTGATACCGGCATTTTCGACGATGATCGCTACTTCGACGTTTTTATCGAGTACGCCAAGGCTTCTGAAGAAGACATCTGCATCCGCGTCGAAGCCATTAACCGCGGTCCGGAAGATGCCGAATTGCACCTGATCCCTCATCTCTGGTTCCGTAATAGCTGGGCCTGGAGCGATCCTGCGGGTCCCGAAGCAAGCATCGTCTTAGGATCGAGCCATGGTGGGCTTATGAACATCGAGGCCGATGATCGCAACGCCAGGCCGCCCCAGAACCTTCGTGATATTTACCAGCTTGGCCTGCGCCACCTCTACTGCGAAGCGTCCGGAACCCCTTTATTCACTGACAACGAAACTAACGCGCCCCGCGTATATGGTCCGAGAAATGTGAGCCGCAAGCCGCACGTCAAGGACGCCTTCCACCGTTACATCGTCAACGGCGAACACGATCAAGTGAATCCGCAGCACCAGGGCACCAAGGCCTGCATCGATTACAAACTGCGCATCCCGGCAGGCAAGTCCGCCATTTTGCGGCTGCGGCTCACTCCCAGCCAGCTGAATGATCCATTGCGTGCCGTGGATGACATCATTGCTCAGCGCAGGCAAGAAGCAGACCTGTTCTACAACGCCGTACATCCTCCCCGCGCCACTGAAGAAGAACGTATGATCCAGCGTCAGGCCTTCGCCGGACTGCTCTGGAGTAAACAAATGTACTACTTCGACGTGAACGCTTGGCTCGAGGGCGATAACCCGAACCGGCCGCCTCCGGACTCGCGCTGGCACGGCCGCAACCTCCGCTGGCGGCACCTCAACTCCATGCGCATCCTTTCCATGCCGGACAAGTGGGAATATCCGTGGTTTGCCGCCTGGGACCTGGCGTTTCAGTGCACCACCATTGCGCTGATCGATCCCGGTTTCGCCGCCGACAACCTCCGCTTTCTCTTATTCGAGCAATTTCAGCATATAAACGGCCAGATTCCGGCCTACGAGTGGGAATTCTCAGATCTGAATCCTCCGGTGCACGCCTGGGCGGTCTGGCGAGTTTACGAAATCGAGCGCGACCGCACCGGCCACGCCAACCGCGAGTTTCTCGAAAAATGTTTCCACAAGCTGCTCATCAACTTCGCCTGGTGGGTGAACAAAGTAGACAGCCAGGGCAACAACGTTTTCGAGGGCGGCTTCCTCGGGCTGGACAACATCACCGTCGTCGACCGCAGCGAAAAGCTCCCCAACGGCGCCATTCTGGAGCAGTCCGACGGCACCGGGTGGATGGCCTTCTTCTGCATTTACATGATGAACATCGCGCTTGAGCTTGCCAAGGAGAACCCGGCTTACGAGGGCCTCGCCACTAAATTCTTCCAGCACTATACCTTCATCGGCAAGGCCATGAAGAACATGGGTGGCCGCGATTTTCAACTCTGGGATGAACGCGAGGGTTTCTTCTACGATACCCTCCGCTATCCCAATGGTGAGTTTCACCGTTTCCGCGTACGTTCGCAGGTTGGTCTGATCCCGATCTTCGCGGTCAGCGTGCTCCACCTCGAACAGCTTAAGCAACACGCCGAGTTCACCACTGACCTGCAGTGGTTTCTAACGAACCGCCCAGCCCTGGCGAAGCACGCCTGCATCCCAGGTACGCGCGACGGCAAGGAGATCCTGACGCTGTCTATCGTCGACCAGCTTCAGCTCCAGCGCCTACTGAAGCGCATCTGGGATCCGGAGGAATTTCTGTCGGACTACGGCATCCGCAGTCTCTCGAAATTCCACCAAGAGCATCCATTCGCCTTCGGTTCGAGCGTGGTTCGTTATGAGCCCGCGGAAGAAGACATGAAGCTCAAAGGCGGCAATTCCAACTGGCGCGGCCCGATCTGGTTCCCCACCGCTTACCTGATCGTTGAATCGTTACGCAGGTACTCGGAAGGGTTTAGTCCCGACGTGGGCTTGCCCGGCCCGGATGGCAAGATCGTCAATACCCGCCAAATGGCCGAAGAGATTGCCAACCGCATGATCAACATCTTCAAGCGCAACGAACAGGGCCATCGACCGGTGTTCGGAGGCGCCCGCAAGTTCCAGGAGGATCCGCACTGGCGCGACCACTTGCTGTTCTACGAGCACTTCCATGGCGACAGCGGCGCGGGCCTTGGCGCGAGCCATCAGACAGGCTGGACCGCCCTGGTAGCGAACCTCATCGACGAATGGCGCTCTTAGCCGGTATGCCGCCGGCGGCGCCGTACACCAAAGTCCTTTGGCGATCTATCGAGGGCAACGCGGCGATCGTGGATTCGCGCGACGGATATGACAACATACAGTAGCTAGCACCGCTTCTTTCCGATTTGAACAATTACGCGGTGATATTTCTCATCGGTGGCTACGAACCCTAGCGATAAAATTCGATCTTTGCATCGCGGAAAAAGAGAAAATTCTGCGGCGCTACTGAAATCGGCCCGTTGATGCCGAAGATAGCGATCTGAAACTTATCGCCCACCTTGACCGCCTCGGCAAGCACGACACGATTGGGCATGTTGAAGCCTTGAATGGTAGCCGGGCTAGGGTAGCCCGCGCGGCGCGGCATCTGCCCATTGACCCATACTTCGGCGTAATCGTCGACGTACGCGGTCAGGACTGCCTTGGTACCGGATGTATCGAAATCCCCGATTCTTCCCGGTATCGTCAGGTTCGTCCGGAACCAGATGAAGGACACTTTACCCCCACCGCGGCGGTCGGCTAGCCCCTTGGCGCCGATTGTCGGCCACGATGAATCATCGAAGCCAGCTTCCCCGGCATGGGGCTGGATATCATACGACGTCTTGTACCCGGGCGTAGCGTTTGCTAGCGCCGGACCTTCGACGATCTTTGCCTCCATGGTCTTCCACTGCGCGCCGAATACGGCTGATCCTTCCGCAGTCATCAGATCGACCACTTTCGAAGGTACCAGCGAAGGCGGCATTTGCGGAGGGGGCGGCGCTGAAACAGCAGCAGAGGGAGCTAGCGTTTGAGCCGCTGCAATTGCCGCCATCCCGAGGAGACAGACGCCCAGCGTCCAACACGTCCGCAGCCGAACCAAACCTTGCTTGCGCATCTCCTTCTTCTTCGGAGGTTCTTGCTGCGCGGCTTACTTCAGCTTGGCTTCCACTTTTGTAGGCGCCGCGTTAGCGCAAGCCGCATCCTTGTCGCCGCCGGGAGCGCCGCTCACCGAGACCGCGCCGATGACTTGGTCTCCCACTTTGATCGGTACACCGCCCATGGCGTTTATCGTGCCTGGAATAACAGGGGCGGGAACTGGGGCGCCTGGAGGCAGATTCGCAGGCGGACCGGATGGTCTGCCGAAAGCCATCACGGTGTTAGCTTTCATCGTGGCAACTTGCACCGTGGCATTCCCGGCCCCATCGTCACGCAAGAAGGCCTTTTCAATATTGGCGTGATCCACTACTCTGACACTCACTTTGTATCCGTCGGCGCGGCACTTGGCCATCGCCTCCTGGGCAATTGTTTGTGCTACGTCCACTGTGAGGATCTTCGTGGTGGGGAGCTGTGCGAAAATGCCCGTTGCCGTAGCGATTGTTAAGAGAAAAAGTCTATTGGGTGACATGGATGGATGCTACCCAATCGCTAAACCAGAGTCAACGGTGCGAACTGGATGGCTGGTCCGAGGTGACGGAGATCGTGCCTGACTCCGTAGGTAAGCGCCTATAGCGAATTCAAGTGGAGAAGCCGTTTTCGGGGGGCCGGAGCGTTACATTCAAAATGCAGTTCGCATAAACTTAAATCCTACGATCTTTACTCCTTCGAGGTTTACTAATGAGCGCACGACACGGCAAACCCCTGCGCGGATTGATGTCGACGAAGACGTCTCCGTTGTTCCAGGGAACCTTCGGACGAATGTTCCGATCGTTGCCTCCAGCCAAATTCGGAAAAGACGAAGCTGAGAGCCGGGGCAATCTAATGAAGCTCGGCGACTTCATGACGTCCGACTTCGATCCACCGAAGGACGGGCCGGATGCGGAGGAAAGCGGAATTCCCGCACTGTACACGTATCTGGCTCAGTTCATCGATCATGACATTACCTTCGATCCGATGAGCAGTTTAATCAAACAAAACGATCCCGATGCGTTAACGGATTTCCGCACCCCCGCTTTCGATCTCGACAATGTATATGGGCGAGGGCCTGACGACCAGCCCTACATGTATCAAAGCCATACCTTTTTGCTCGGCGACAAGATTGGGGGCGGCAGCGATTCGAATGCGCAGGACTTGCCGCGAAATAATACCGACCCTCGCCGCGCCCTTATCGGCGATCCGCGAAATGATGAGAACACCATCGTTTCACAACTGCAGGGACTCTTTCTCCGCTTTCATAATAGGACTGCAAAGGACCACCCGGAAGTGGATCCCGGAGCCGATTTCGACAAACTGCAGAAGATCGTGCGGTTTCACTATCAATACTTGGTCCTCAACGACTTCCTGCCCCGCATCGTTCACTCCAGCGTGTTAGCGGACTTGAAGACTGACGGCTACTTTGATCGCCAAAAACTCAAGTTCTTTCATTGGAAGCATGAGCCTTTCATGCCTGTCGAGTTCTCGGTAGCGGCTTACCGGTTGGGCCACTCCATGATTCGGCCCGGCTATCGCTTGAACGACAACGTTTTGTTGCCAATATTCCCGGTATCCAAGAAGATCGATCCCCCCGATGGGATCGCGGAGGGTCTGACCGGTTTTCGCGCAATGAATCCAGCTTGGGGCATCGATTGGGGCCGCTTTATCGATATCGACACGCGTTCGTACGGAGCCGACACTCAGCCTGCCGATGATCCTACCAAGAAGCGCCTGCAGTTTGCTTACCGGCTCGACACTTCGCTTGTCACGCCGCTATCCGACCTTCCGCCGGTTGTTGCCGCCAATCCACCTTCGCTGCCACAACGCAACCTGATTCGGAGCTTTGAATTGGGCCTTCCTTCCGGCCAGGATGTCGCCAGAGCCATGCGTTTGAGGCCTCTCAAGGATGACGAAATTACGATTGGCAAAGCGGTCGACCAGCCCGGCTCGGGCGATGTTAAGGGCACCATTGCTTCTATTCAGGAACTGGCCGCCTTCAAAGGAAATTGTCCTCTCTGGACTTACATTCTTGCGGAGGCTGCAAAGAACCAGGAGACGGTGATGATACCAGTCTTAGAAGATAGGAAGATCACGACTCCAAGGCTCGGCCCCGTAGGAGGCCGCATCGTAGCGGAAGTGTTTCTGGGCATGATGTTCGGCGACAACAACTCTCTGCTGAATCTCGAACCGCACTGGCAACCGTCCTCGGGGCAGAATTATCAACTTAAAGATTTCGTCAAATATGCACTGGGCAGATGACTCCGAACCGCTCGTCCGCTTGATCCTGTGTGGAACAGTTCCCCAAAAGCAGTAGGTTCGGTGGTTAGCAACCGATTCCAGCGGGCCACTAGGTGCCGCGCCGCGTGCCGTGTGCGCGGCTGTTCAAAGTCAGCTATTCGGCTCCGGGAGCCGACTCGATGTTTGCCAACCGGCTCTCCGTCGCCGCAAGGCGTTCCGGTCCGTTCGCCGAGCAAATCGCGCTCTGAGGGCGCCTATGATGGTAATCCATGCGCCCGGCGGCTGATCCGGTGTCGAGGGCAGAAGCGTTAATGTGTGCGCGCTCGCGGGCGCTTTTCAAGATTCACTCTCTGAATACAAGTCGTTAAACATATAACGACTGACGGGGCAGCGTGTGAACGGCGTTGCCGCGCACAGTTGTTGACTAAATTACTGGGTAGTAGAATTACTGGTAGGAGTATTACTATGCAGATCACTACCAAAGGACAAGTTACTATTCCTCAGGAGATCCGTAAGCGCTTGGGGCTTTTGCCGCATACGAAAGTCGAATTCGAGTTAGCCGGTGATCACGCCCGGATTCGCAAGGCTCGGCGTCCCCCCGGTGAAAGTGTTCGCGGACGCCTGGTCCTGGAGGTCCTTCGGGGCACCGCAGACACCCGAATGAGCACGAACGAGATTCTGGCCTTAAGCCGGGGCGAATCTCGCGCTGGAATACGACGCAAGTGACCCAGGCCATCACGGGATTGCGAGCCCGCCTGAGTTCCTGCCGCGGTGTGCTGGTGGACAGCAACATTTTGCTTGACGTCGCCACGAACGATGCTGGTTGGGGAGATTGGTCTGCGCGCGCACTCGCCGAAGTGGCCGAGCACACAATTCTGATCATCAATCCGATCATCTATGCCGAGGTGTCGATCGGCTATACGACCATTGAAGCTCTCGACGCGGTTTTTCCTGCGACTTTGTATCAGCGCGAGCCGCTTCCCTGGGAGGCCGGTTTCCTCGCAGGGAAGAGCTTCCTGTTATACCGACGCAAAGGAGGCTCACGAACCTCGCCTCTGCCCGATTTTTACATCGGTGCACACGCTGCCGTCGGCGGTCTGGCATTGCTCACCCGCGATGCTGGCCGTTATCGCAGCTATTTTCCAAAAGTCGAAATTTTCGCACCCAAGAAGCCTGGGATCTGAGTCGAGGAGTGTTTGAATTTCAAGGCTGGCCGTGCCCGTCGTCTTATTTTTCGAGGCGGCATTACCCAAATCAAGCGTCCGGAGCGCGGTTCGCTTCCCCCGCAGATCCGAGTAAACAACCCTATCCAGTTCGCGCCACGTCCATTCGATAATCCACACGATATGGCGAACTCGCCAATGTGGCTGCGGCGGAAAGTAATATCCCAGATCGGACGCCTTGATCCCGATCAATAAGCCATCGCGTAACAATCGCGGCGCGGATCCGCCCCCGCGATGCGGTTCCCACTGGCCGGATCGATCAGCACTGCTGTCGCGCAACTCGCAATACTCCACTGCTTAATCTTATTCACCTCGTGACCGCGCGCTTTCAGATCCTCGAAGACTGCGTCCGGAATGGTTCCCTCGAGATTCAACTTATTGAAGCCCGCGTCGTGGGGCCAGAACGAGCCGAAGAAGTGAAGCGTCTGGACACGCGGCCACTCGAAGGCTTCATGCAGATTTGGATACCAGTCCGGCCAAAATTCTACGATGTTCAGGAATGCCTGGAGAATGGTTTGATCCTGATTATCGCCCCCCGGCGTGCCCAGAGCCATGAAAGGCTGACCGTCCCGCAAGACGATGGTTGGTGTTAAAGTGTAACGCGGCCGGGAACGGGGCCGCAGCTGGGCGGCACGAGTCTTATCCAGCCAGAACTGTTCGCCCCGCACGCTCATTCCGATGCCAGTTTTTCCCAGGATCACAGCGCCGCCGATCCAGCCCCCGCTAGGCGTGCTGTCGAAAATGTTGCCGTCCTTGTCGATGATCGCAATGTGCGTCGTATCCCGGCTCGCGCCTCGAAGTGGCTCTGCGTCCGGCCCAATCGTGCCCGGCTTCGTTCCGTCGGCGATATTGGCCTTCCAGTAGCTCCACTCCTTGACCTTTGAGTCGAACGCCATCGGGTTTCCGGCAATGAAGGCGCGCGATGAATGATGAGGATCGATTAGCCGGGCACGCTCGCTCGCATAGGTCTTCGACAACAGGCCCTCAGCCGGCGTCTGCACGAACAGTGGATCGCCATAATATGTGTCGCGGTCGGCGTAGGCCAGCTTCAGCGCCTCCACTACGGTGTGGATATAGTCGGCGCTATTGTGCTTCATCGACTTCAGATCGAAGCCCTCCAGGATATTCAGCGCCTCCAACATTACCGGCCCCTGGCTGCCGAACGCATGCTTATAGACCTGATAGCCGCGGTAATTAGTGGTGGCCGGCTGTTCCACCTTGGCGAAGAATTCCGCGAAGTCTTCCCGCTCGAACGGAGCTTGGTGTTGCTGAAGAAACGTCACCATCTCTTGCGCAATATCGCCCTTATAAAACCGGTCGCGTGCCGCGGCGATCGCCGCTTTACGACCCTTGCGGCGGGCCCCCCGTTCCGCGTCAACCATACGCTGGAGCGTATGCGCGAGCGTAGGCAGTTTAATAGTCTCGCCCGGTCTGAACAACGACCCATCCGGCTTCAGCCAATAGGTCTGGTTTTCAGGCCATTGCTCGAAGAACTTGAGATTGTTCTGAATCGATAGTGCGGTCCGCGGCCGCAGTGGGAATCCCTGTTCGGCGTACTCGATGGCGCGCGCCGACACTTGCTCGAAGCTCATGCTGCCCCATTGCTCGAGCACCGTGAGAGCGGCATG